>JAPUHG010000056.1 GCA_027297845.1 Gammaproteobacteria bacterium
CCGAACCCGTAGAATCCGGCGAAAAAAAGTCATCGGAAAATGATCAGGCGGACGAGCTCGAGTCAGAACCCTAAGACTCTGTATCACGCGGTCTCTACGGCTAACCCGCATGTCACCAAGGATCGTGGATTCTGGGGGAGGGCTCGGGCGGCTGAGGGCGGGTTTGGAGCGAAACCCATAGCCATAGAGCTATGGGTTGAGTGAAGACCAAGCTCAGCCTTCCGAGAACCAGCCAGAACCACGATAGGCAGACGCCGATTTAATAACCAGAATCATCGACTCATGGACCAACGCCGAAAAATACCTAAACCTCTCGTCCCTAAAGCCCCGGCGGCTACCGCCATGGTGACATGCGGGTTAATCAAAAGGATGACGAAGGATGATAGTCTGATCCCGGTCCGGGCCGGTCGATATGATATCCACCGGTACTGACAACGTATCTTGGATAAATTCCAGGTAATTCCTGGCATTTTCCGGCAGATCCGAATAATCGCTAATGCCTACCGTGCTTTCTTGCCAACCTGGCATGTCCTCATAAACCGGTGTGCAGCGCTCGAGGCTCTCCGCGCTGCATGGCGGGCAGGACACCTCACGGCCATCGATCTCATAGCCGACACAAAGACGCAGAATGTCCAGTCCATCCAGAACATCCAGCTTGGTAATACAAAGGCCGGATACGCTGTTGTTTAGGATCGAGCGGCGCATCGCAACCGTATCGAACCAGCCGCAACGTCTGGCCCGTCCCGTAGTCGCGCCGAACTCATCTCCCGCCCGGCCGAGGCGCTCGCCAGTCTCGTCGAACAACTCTGTTGGAAATGGGCCTGACCCCACACGTGTCGTGTAGGCCTTCACGATGCCGAGCACATAATCAATGTAACGCGGACCGATACCCGTACCGGTGGCTGCGCCCCCTGCGGTGGTGTTCGATGAAGTAACAAACGGGTAAGTCCCCATGTCCACATCCAGCAACGCACCCTGCGCGCCTTCAAACATCACATTGCTGCCGTTGGCCTGCATTTCCCCAAGCATGCCGGTTACGTCGGCAATCATGGGCCGGGCCCGGTCTCCCAGGGACAGACACTCATCGAGCACCTCGGCACAATCGACTGTTTCGCTGCTCAGATAATGCTGCAACACGAAATTGTGGTAATCGAGCAATGCCTCAAGTTTCTCGGCAAGTTGCTTTGGGTCGGACAAATCATCAACCCGGATCGCTCGGCGTGCGACCTTGTCCTCATAGGCAGGGCCTATCCCGCGGCCAGTCGTTCCAATTGCCTTTTTCCCACGCGCCTTCTCCCTGGCCTGATCGAGCCTGATATGAGAGGGCAAAATCAACGGGCAAGCCGGACTGATATTAAGCCGCTCCATTACCGGGACACCACGCGCCGTCAGTTCGTCTATCTCTGAAAACAGGGCCGGTAACGACAACACCACACCATTGCCGATCAGGCAGCGCACATGCTCCCGCAAGATTCCGGATGGGATCAGGTGCAAAACAGTTTTTTCGCCGTCTATTACCAGTGTATGGCCGGCATTATGGCCACCCTGAAAACGCACCACAGCCGCGGCACGATTGGTCAACAAGTCGACAATTTTCCCCTTGCCTTCGTCGCCCCACTGGGTACCGATGACAACGACATTTTTGCCCATTAGCTTTCCCATCGCGTCACGGTTTGCAATCTAGCGTACGAGGTAAAGAATCAATAGACCCAGAACGATACTGACCAGACCGACGCGCCTTAACAACTCTATCGGCGCAGCCGACAACTGTTGATAAAGCCGTTGCGCCGATTGCGGGTTGGCAAACGGTAACAGACCCTCTATTACCAGGACGAGCGCCAAGGCTGCCAGTAAATCCGACCACTGCATTTTTTAGTACCCGATTGAACTCCGGCTTACTTTTTGCCGCTCGCAGACTTCAGATAATCGAAGAACTCGGAATTCGGATCAATGACCAGCAGGTCACTATGTCCCCGGAAAGCTGAACGATACGCCTGCAAACTGCGATGGAAAGAATAGAATTCTCCATCCTGACTGTAAGCGTTGGCATAGATCGAGGCCGCCGTGGCATCCCCTTCACCGCGGGTGATTTCCGACTGTTTGTAAGCATCCGCGAGCAGGATCGTTCTTTCGCGATCTGCTTTTGACATGATTTCCTCGGACTGCTGTGCGCCTTCCGCCCTGAGCTGCTTGGCAATTCTCACCCGTTCCTGTCGCATCCTGTCAAATACAGACCCGCTGACTTCGTCCGGCAAATCGATGCGCTTGACGCGAACATCCGCAACCGTGATCCCAAGTTCCGATGCCACTATCCTGGTGGCAATCAGCATGGTATCCATAAAATCAGAACGCTCGGCCGAGACCAGTTGCTGAATACTTCTCTCCGCCACCGCCTTGCGGAGGCCGTCAGTAATAATAGAAATCAAGCGAGTCACTGCGACCACTTCGCTGCCACCGGTCGATCGATAAAAATGGGCGACATCGACGATCCGCCACTTGATGAAAAAATCGACCAGCACATACTTCGTGCCACCGGTCAAAAAACGCTCCGGCCGCCTGTCGACGGTCATCAGGCGCTTTTCGAATTTGATGACGTTGTCGATTGGCCATTTGAATTGCAAACCCGGCTCATAGTCGGCTTTGATAATTTCGCCAAAGCGGAATTTAACCGCCAGTTCCGTCTCGGAAACGGTGAAAAAGGACATGCTGGCAACAAATGCGGCTACCAACAATACGAGTACACTGCCTATGCCTTTAAAATTCATCGGCGCGTCCTCCCGCTGGCCCGCTCGTCATCCCTTTGCGCCTGGCTGGAACCTTCCGCAGCGGGTCCGTAGTTCACCGAGCCACTCAAGCCCCGACGCTGGGCTTCCATGAGTTTGTCGACCGGCAGATAAATCAGGTTGCCACTGCCAGCAGCGTCGAGAAACACTTTGCTAACCGATCCATATACCTCCTGGATGGTCTCCAGATAAAGTCTTTTTCTGGTCACCTCCGGCGCGCGCTGGTACTCGCGCAGCAAGGCCAGGAAGCGGCTGGTTTCACCTTCGGCATCCGCCACTACACGGGCCTTGTGCCCTTCGGCATCCTGAATTTGTCTGACTGCCTCACCTCGGGCTCGCGGCAGGATGTCGTTCTCATAAGCCTCCGCCTCGAAAATCATTCGCTCCTTATCCTCGCCCGCTCTCGTTGCATCATCCACAGCGGCCTGAACCTGAGCTGGTGGAGTCGCATTCACCAGGTTGACGACCATAATCTGTATACCGGTGCCGTATTGATCCAGTGTTGCCTGCAACAACGCCTTGGTCCTGTTCACAATTTCGGTACGCCCCGGGCCCATGACATTTTGTGCGGTATTGGTGCCCACGACTTCACGAATCGCGCTCTGACTGACTTCGGAGAGGGATAAAGCTGGATCCCTGACATTGAAAACCCAGGCCTTGGCATCGGTGCGCCGGTATTGCACTGATAATTCAATGGAAACGATATTCTCATCGGTGGTGAGCATTTGGGTCTGATGGTCGTACTCTTCCGTATTGGCGATATTCACCACGATGACTTTATCGATCAGAGGAATCCGCCAATGCAATCCTGGTTGGGTGAGCGTCTGGAAAGCGCCAAAACGCAATACGACACCCTGCTCCGGTGCATCGATTTTGTAGAAGCCGGTCGCCAGCAAAGCGCCCAGTACCAACGCCGCAATGAAGCCCAGGCTGAAGCCCCCGACTTTGTCGCCACTGCCGCCGCCACCGCCGAACAAACTGCCCAGACGCTCCTGCATCTTTTTGACAACTTCGTCCAAATCCGGCGGTCCCTGATCGCCGCCCTGGTTCCACGGACTCTTGCCGTTTCCAGAATCATTCCAAGCCATACCACACTACTCCTAAATTACTATTCAGCTAACGGTGCCAGCGCGCAATTGTAGAAAGTCATCGCTCGCTTCACAAGAAGATATTTTCAAACAAGCCGGATCGAGGTCCTGCTGTTTGCACAAACGTTCCAGTTCAATCCTCGGTAACTCGATTTCCAGCCGGCAACCACCATCGTCCAAGATGTTTTCCGCCAGCACGCCTTCCAGTTCGTAGAGGCGAGCCCGCACTCCAGCCTGGTCAGCGGTCAACTCGAGTACGCCACGCACCAGGCGACTTTGGAAATGAC
Source organism: Gammaproteobacteria bacterium (assembly GCA_027297845.1). Classification (GTDB taxonomy): domain Bacteria; phylum Pseudomonadota; class Gammaproteobacteria; order Steroidobacterales; family MnTg04; genus MnTg04. The sequence continues at coordinate 4,159 of JAPUHG010000056.1, forward strand.
CTCGCAACGCTTCCGCCAGTAATTCTATCCCTTCGCCGCTAAGCGATGACAACCAAACCCTGGTTTTTCCGCTATCGCCGCATCTGTCCAGTCTGGCCTTCTGCCCGGATAAATCGATTTTATTAAACACCCTTATTTGCGGCACGCCGTCGGCACCAATTTCCGCCAGGATTTTGTTGACGCCCCTCTCTTTTTCGTCTCGCCACTGGTCAGCCGCGTCGATGACATGTAGCAACAAGTCAGCCTCGCGCGTTTCAAGCAAAGTCGAACGAAAGGCGGCAACCAGCTCATGCGGAAGATCACTGACAAAACCGACTGTATCCGCCAACACGATATCGCCGCCGCGCCCGAGTTGATAGCGTCGTAAAGTCGGGTCGAGCGTCGCAAACAACTTATCGGCAGTGAATACCGATTCCGCGGTCAGCGCGTTGAACAATGTAGATTTGCCCGCATTCGTATAACCAACCAAGGCAACAGTAGGCACCCCTGATCGTCTGCGGTTGCGTCTGCTCATTGCGCGTCTTTTACGCACTTTTTCCAGTCGTTTGCGCAATTTTTTTATCCGGTCGGCAAGTAAACGACGATCCGTTTCCAATTGGGTTTCACCCGGTCCGCGCAGACCAATACCACCCTTTTGTCTTTCCAGATGGGTCCACCCGCGAACCAGGCGAGTCGACATATGCCTTAGCTGCGCGAGTTCGACCTGCAGTTTGCCTTCCGAGCTATGGGCACGACTGGCGAAAATAGCGAGAATCAAACCCGTGCGGTCCAGAACCCGACATTCGATCGCCTTTTCCAGATTTCTTTCCTGCGACGGACTCAGCGCAACAGCAAACAAAACGAGTTCGGCACCGGTGGCTTTGACCAGATCTTTTATCTCCTCTACCTTTCCCGAGCCGAGCAGGTAGCGAGAAGCCGGTGCAGCCTTGTTTACCATTAGCTCGCCAACGACGACAGCACCGGCCGAGTCAGCCAGCGCTCTGAATTCATCTGTGTCGTTGTCGGTAAGCGAGGTACCGAGGCCTATATGAATCAGACAGGCTTTTTCACCTGATCGTGGGCGGTCAATCAATGTATTTCTGCAAACTGCTCATTCCGCAGTATCAACCTCATCGCCATCGCCACCATCCACATGATCACCGCCGCTTTCCCGCTGATCGTCGCTCATTGGCAGTTTAACATTGCGCGCCGGCACTATGGTCGAAATCGCGTGCTTATAGACCATCTGGTTTACGCTGTTGCGCAGCAGCACGACGAATTGATCAAACGAATCGATCTGGCCCTGTAACTTGATACCATTTACCAGGTAAATGGACACTGGCACCCTTTCCTTACGTAATGCGTTTAAGAAAGGATCCTGTAATGATTGCCCCTTGGCCATTTATTTCTCCTTATTATTCAAGGGTTTAATGTTCTTCTTCCCCTATGTGCCCGACCGCCAGTCGCATGGCGGGTGAATATCCGGGCAGGCATACAAATTTTAGCACAGTGACAGCGGCTTACCGCTGATTTTCCAGCCATTCCTCCAACAGGCTAGTGATGGGGCCCAGCCGCGATTCTTCAAGGGCCGCAACCTTGTTCACATCCGCATCGCCCCGCAACCACGTCATCTGACGTTTGGCCAATCTTCTGGTGGCTGTCCTGGCATTCTCGATTGCCCGTTGCAGATCCACCTCACCGGCCAGATGTTGCCAGAGCTGGCGATAGCCGACCGATCTCATTGCGGGCAAATCAGCGTGCAGATCAGCGCGTTGATATAAGGATTCGACTTCGGCCAGGAGTCCCTGTTCCATCATCAGGTCGAAACGCTGGCTTATTTTTCCCGCCAGCTGCACACGATCCTCGGGCCACAGCGCTATTTTCAGAAAATTTGCGGCTGGCTCCGGCGGCGTTTGCCGATGATACGAACTGATGGTTCGCCCGCTGATTTCGAAGACCTCGAGTGCACGTTGAATTCTCTGGGTGTCGTTTTCGCGAATTTTTGCTGCGGCCTCCGCATCTATCTCGATAAGCCTTGCATGCATGGCCGGCCAGCCGACACGCTCCGCCTCCTCATCGAGCGCCCGGCGAACCTCTGCGCTGGCCTCTGGCAGATCGGCCAGGCCACGTGAAAGTACATTGAAATAGAGCATGGTCCCGCCAACCAGCACCGGCAACTTGCCTCGACTACCGATTTCGTCAATCAGGCTGAGCGCTCTGCGTCTGAACTCACCGGCTGAGAAAATTTCCGCCGGGTCGCAAATATCGATCAGGTGATGCACGACGCCTGCCCTCTCGGCAAATAACGGTTTGGCGGTCCCAATATCCAACCCGCGATAGACCATCGCCGAATCGACACTGATAATTTCCAGCGGAACCTGTTGCGCCAGTTCGATTGCGGCCGCGGTCTTGCCGGTGGCCGTCGGTCCCATCAGCATTAAGCCAACGGGACTCTGAGCCGACTCGCTCATTGGCCGCGCAGGAACAACCGGTCCAGCTCGGTCATGCTGATGCTGGTCCAGGTAGGCCGGCCATGGTTGCATTGATCGCTGCGTTCGGTTTGTTCCATCTCCCGCAACAAGGCGTTCATTTCCGGAACGCTTAGTCGTCGGTTGGCTCTGACCGAATGATGACAGGCCATCGTAGCCAGCAGCTCGTTTTGCAGATTCTCAATTCTTTGGCTTTGCCCGTGTTCCTTCAAGTCAGACAGAACGTCGCGGACCAGTTTTTCGGCATCAACGTTTTGCAAAATCGTGGGGATTTGTCTGAGCACCAGGTTTTGCGGGCCGCCACGATCGAGTTCCAGCCCAAGACCCGCGAACAGCTCGCGATGACACATGGCAAGCTCCATTTCATCGTCGGCCACAGAAATGCTTTGTGGCACCAAGAGCGGCTGGGTGCGCAACGAGCCATCCGCCAGTGATTTTTTCAGACGCTCGTAGGTGATCCGTTCATGGGCCGCATGCATATCGACCAGCACCAGGCCAGCGCTGTTTTGCGCCAGAATATACACGCCTTGCAACTGTGCGAGCGCGAATCCCAGCGGCGCATCTGTCAGCGCCGGGTCCGCCTCGCCGACTTCGGGGTCACCGTACAGAGCCTGATAAGCCGCCGTCGCATCCGCAGTCCGCAAGGTCAGACCGCTCTGCCTGGGTACTCCCCGATCACCCCCATTGCCGATGCCGGCTGGTCTTGGCGCGGATCCGTGTACGCTTACGCCACCGGGGTGCGTTCCCGCCAGCAATTTGTGCAGGCTGTGGAAAATGAAATCGTGCACCAGGCGACTATCCCGGAAGCGCACTTCGTGCTTGCTCGGGTGCGCGTTGACATCGACCTCGGTCGGGTCCATATCCAGGTAGAGAACGAATGCCGGGTAACGACCATGAAAGAGCACGTCCTGGAACGCCTGACGCACGGCATGAGCGACCAGCTGGTCGCGAATCATGCGTCCATTGACATAGAAATATTGCCGATCGGCCTGGCTGCGTGAAAATGTCGGCTGGGCGACCCAGCCCTGCAAATGCAGACCCGAGGACTGGTGTTCCACTTCCAGTATGCTGTCGGCGAATTCTTCGCCGCAGATCGCCGCCAATCGATCCCGCTTGTCCTGCTCGCCGGCAAGTGCGGGCCAGTGCGCAATATTTCGCCGATTGTGGCGAATCTGGAAACCCGTCGAAAAACGACTCAACGCGACCCGACGAACCAGTTGGTCAATGTGCTGCCACTCGGTTCGTTCGGCGCGCAAAAACTTGCGGCGTGCCGGCGTATTGTAAAAAAGATCGCGCACTTCAACCGTCGTCCCCAGCGTATGCGCCACTGGTTCCGGCGCCAATATTTTTCCGTCACGTACCTCACATTGCCAGCCACGGTCGGATTCCATCGTTTTCGAGGACAAGCGCAAGCGACTGACCGATGCGATACTGGGTAAAGCCTCGCCACGAAAACCCAGGCTGGCGATGTGTTCGAGATCGTCTAGCGTTTCTATCTTGCTGGTGGCATGCCGCGACAAGGCCAGCGCCAATTCCTCCGCGGGAATCCCGCTGCCGTCATCGCGCACCCGGATCAAACCGGCGCCGCCTTTTTCTATGTCGATTTCAATATGCGCCGCACCCGCATCCAGGCTGTTTTCCAGCAACTCTTTGACCACCGAGGCGGGCCTTTCGATGACCTCACCGGCGGCAATCTGGTTGACTAGCTGGGCGGGCAGCTCTTTTATCGCCATCGAGTATCCTTCAATTACACTCCGGCAGCGGTGCCGGGAAAAGGATTATATGACGATAAACCGAATCAGTAACGAACGGGAATCTGTATGACCTGGCCGACCATGATGCGATCACCGCGCAGCCTGTTGTATTCGCGCAGCTTGCGCACGGATACACTGTAATGACTGGCGATCCCGCTGAGGGTGTCCCCTCGCCGGATGACGTGCGCAGTTTCCATTTTTGGCTGGGGTAAATCGCCCCGCGCCAACAGCGTTCCCGCTGGTGGATTGGCATATAGATAGGCTACCAGTCCATGCAGCATGGCGCCCGCCATTCTCTCCTGGTGGGCGCTGTCACGCAGCTTCTTTTCTTCCTGCGGATTGGAGATAAATGCAGTTTCCACGAGGATGGAAGGGATGTCGGGCGACTTGAGTACCAGGAAATTGGCCTGTAATACCTTGGACTTATGGACGGATCCCACCGTACCGAGTTGCTCCAGAACACTATCCGCTACGTTCATGCTGGCGCTGATTGCATATGACTGAGACAAGTCGAGCAACACCGATGCCAATACGTCGTCCTTGTCAGCAAGAGAAACTCCGCCAATGAGATCGGAGGAATTTTCTCTTTCGGCCAGCCGGCGGGTTGCTTCGTCACTGGCTCCTTTTTCAGATAACACATAAACCGAGGCACCGCGTGCCTTGCGGTTGGTAAATGAATCCGCGTGTATCGAGACAAACAGGTCGGCCCTTTGCAAGCGGGCTTTTTTCATGCGTTGTGCGTGTGGCAAAAAATAGTCGCCATCGCGAACCAGGTACGCACGCATACCCGGTTGCTGGTCGACTTTTTTCGCCAGGCGCCTGGCGATTTGCAGAACTACATCCTTTTCCCGTGTGCCCTTGCGCCCCACCGCGCCGGGATCCTCCCCGCCATGTCCAGCGTCGATAGCGACCACAACATCCCGGCCCGGCGAATTCGAGATTTTCGATTCCCGCACCGGCTTGCTTGTCTTGGTCGCGGCCAGGTCAATGACCAGCCGGTAACCGTATTGCGCGTTGGGCTTTAGCAGAAAACTTTTCGGCCGCACTTTTTCGCTGACATCCAGCACCACCCGCAGACTGCCGTCTTTTCGGCGGCCGGTACGGATATTGGTGACAAATCCCTGAGCCGCGGGCAGATCGATCAGGTCTTTGTTTAGAGCTCCACCGGCAATATCGATGACGACCCGGTTGGGTGATTCGAGAATCAGCAAATCATGTTTGGCGGACCGATCCAGGTCCAGAACGACTCGCGTATTATCCGGCGCCGCCCACAGGCGAACTCCCTGAATATTGACAGTGGCAATGGTTTGGGCAGCCCAAAACAGACCTACGACCCCAACCATCATCAGCCTGTACACGATCCTGATGAAGCCCATTTAACAAAATCCTTTTCAAGTCTGGGCTCACACTAGAACGGTTTTTCTTTTTGTTCAACTTTTTTCTGATATTTTTCTGTTATTAAACATTAGATTACCGCTTTTTATTAATGTCCTTCCCGCATATTGCTTCGGAGCCGGCCCCACGGCGAAAATATTGGCTCCAGGTTTAGAATGAAGTCGGCAGCGATGCCAACAGGCGATTCGCGGCGTCACCCGAGCCAGTAATACTCAGCTTTCTTTGCTCGCCTGCGTAATCGAGTGCCACCAGGTAATCCACACGTTTCATCAGCGATTGCGCTTTTTCCGGCCACTCGACCAGCACCAGTCCGGGTTCATCGAGAAAATCCGTCAGCCCCAGAAATTCAAGTTCGCCTGGCTCGGCCAGGCGATACAGATCCAGGTGGTGAACCGGGCCGGCTGCAGTCTCGTAGGGTTCGATCAGTGTGTAAGTCGGGCTTTTGATTCGACCACTGACCCCCAGAGCCTTGAGCAGCCCCCTGGCCAGCGTCGTTTTGCCGGCACCCAGCGGGCCGGTCAGACCAAGCAGCAGTGGCCGAGCAAACGGCGCGAGCCGATCGGCTAGACAAGCGCCCGCCGCTTCAGTTTGTTGCTCATCCGCCAACTGCCAGCTCAGGGTTTCGGGTTGACCCATTTTCTTATCCAGTCCATCAAATCGCCGGCAACCAGCCCGCGCTCAGAATCGCCACTGGCGTCGTCACCGGCAAGCGCATGAATCAGCACGCCGACCCGGGCGCTGCGCAGCACATCCTGGGTCTGGGCCAGCAACCCTGCGGTCAGGCCGGTCAATACATCGCCCATGCCAGCCGCCGCCATGCCAGGATTACCAAAACGACATAAAGCCGGCGGACCGCTGCCATCGCTGATCAGGGTTCCGGCCCCTTTGAGTACGGCCACCCCGCCATATTTCTCCTGCAGGCTGTGCACCGCCGTCTGCCGGTCAGTTTGCACCGCCTTGGTATCTGTGCCGAGTAGCCGCGCGGCCTCGCCAGGGTGTGGCGTCAGAATCCAGTCGTTTCTTTTCGCAGGAAGCTGCGCGAGCCAGTTGAGACCATCGGCATCGATCACCAGCGAACCTTCAAAAGCGATAGCGGCCTCCCAAAGATGCCTGGCCCAATCGCTTTGCCCCAGGCCCGGTCCGAGCGCAATGACATCGGCGTTCTCCATTAACGGCTTGAGCTGATCGGGTTCATCGATGCCACGACACATCAGTTCGGGCCGGCTGGCGAAAAAATCCAGGT
>JAPUHG010000057.1 GCA_027297845.1 Gammaproteobacteria bacterium
CGCCGAGACAGTTGCAGAACACTGGCCGGAGAAGCAGCTGTGGCCGTCAGATTCAACCTCCAGAGCGCATGCACGCTGTATTTATGCGGAAATGCACGCCGGATTTCCGGCATTGCGTGAGGCAATGCCTATGAATTGCCGGGCAATGGGGCGTAAAGTATCTCTCCCGGACGCGCTGACGGCGGATATCGACCGCATTCTGGATATCTGGTCAGACTGTCATCGACAGTATCAATCGCAGGGAAACTGGTTGTTTGGCCGCTTCAGTGTGGCCGATGCAATGTTTGCACCGGTGGTGCTGCGATTCAGAACCTACGGCATTAACCTGCCTGAGTCTGCCAGTGCATATCCGCGGCAACTGCTGGAAAGTGAATCGATTCAAAGCTGGCTTGCGGCTGCTGAATCGGAGATTGAAGTCATCAAAATGGACGAGACAGGACAATGATTGCGGGGCGGCACATGTTGCCGCTGATTTTATTGATGCTGCCGTGCATCGGATATGCGGAGGTCTACGAGCTTCCTCCCGCCGGTAACGATGTGGTTGGTGCGTTGACCATTATCAAAGCCAGGGCCGATGACACCCTGATAGACATTGCGCGACGTCATGGGCTTGGCTACGAGGATATTGTTCGCGCCAATCCGGATGTCGACACCTGGTTGCCGGGCGAGGGCACCGAAGTGGTTCTGCCGACCCGTTATGTTTTGCCGTCGGGCGAACGTCGTGGCCTCATCCTCAATCTTGCCGAGTACCGTCTGTACTATTTTCCGGAGCCGCAAGCGGACGCTCCGGCCATCGTCATGACCTATCCGATTAGCATCGGACGCATGGATTGGGAAACACCGCTCGGCCGAACGCGTATTGTTTCCAAGGTCCGCAATCCGGCCTGGTATCCGCCTGCGTCGGTTCGTGCGGAGCATGCGGCAGATGGCGACCCGCTGCCGAGAATGGTGCCGCCGGGACCGCAAAATCCGCTTGGCAAATATGCAATGCGACTCGGATTGCCGGGTTATCTGATTCATGGCACGAACCGACCGGCCGGTGTCGGCATGCGCGTAACGCATGGCTGCATCCGCCTGTTCCCGGAAGATATTGATTTTCTGTTCAGTCAGGTCGGCATCAACACGCCGGTCCGCATCATCAACGAACCGGTGAAGATCGGTTGGGACGCCAACCAATTGGTGGTAGAAGTTCACCCGTCGCTGGACGTGACGCCGCCGCCAGCCGCGGACCTGGTCGATGCATCGGGATCTGAAATTTCGTCAGGCGAAGCGCTTGCGGAATCCGCTCCGCCGGCGCTTTTGGTGCGCGATAAACTGACGCTGCTGACCGAGAAATTCGTCGCTGCGACGAATACGCGTCCTGGCGAGCTTTACTGGGAGGTTGCCGAGCGCGTAATCGAGCGTGCCGACGGCGTTCCGGTCCTGGCAGGTCGCCAAATAAAAGACGCCGCGACCAGCGCGGCGTCAGAAAAAGTCCCCAGCAGTCTCTGACTACTTAGCCTGAGACCTTTCGAACATGCGTTCCAGGCGATCGCGATTTGCGTCGCAACAGGACTGCGCTTCTCTGGCGGCTGCCAGTGCCTCGTCCGCGGTGCTTTGAGCGGCTGCGGCTGCCTGAGCTGCGCTATCGGCTGCTGCGCGAGCAGCTTCAGCAGTAGATTTTGCTGCTGCTGCGTCTCTTGCTGCAGCGTCCGCAGTGGCTTGCGCTTGATCGGCACCGGTCGTGGCACAACCAGAGGCCAGACCGAGGACGAGCATAATTGCGCTCACTTTTAGTACATTCTTAATCATCATCCAATATTCCTCTGTTGAGATAAAACTGCAGGCGCATTATTTCCTAAAGTGCTTCTCGCTTCAATGAAAACGTTAATTTTCTTCAGGTTGTCATTGTTCCGGGAAATTGCTTGCCTGCGCTCGAAAATGCAATCGCTCCGGGAGAGCAGTGCGGTCCGATTTCCGTCCGATTATTACTTGCACTGAAGGCGGATTGGGTCGTGATCAATTTGCATCTCGTCCACCCACAAATGTCGGGAATTGGGCATTGATAATCGCGGACAACATTTATTGCACTAAAGATCAATCCGCGTTGACCAAGGTCACCCATTCAAACAGCGCGGGCGGATTGGGGCAAATTGGGAATTATTGCATTGACGAAACAAGCCAACTGTATATAATTGCATTACTGTTTATCTATACAGGTATTTTTCGATGCGCCAGTTAACCCCCAGGCAGAAAGAAATTCTCCAAATGATTCAAGACTTTATCGCTGATTATGGCATGCCACCCACACGTGCCGATATCGCCAGGGAGCTCGGTTTCAAGTCGGCCAATGCCGCCGAGGAGCACTTGCGGGCCTTGCAGAAGAAGGGCGTACTCGAACTCATACCGGGCGCCTCGAGGGGTATACAGCTCAAGGACTCGTTGCGTGAGCAAATGGGCTTGCCCCTGGTCGGCAGAGTCGCGGCCGGCAGCCCGATTCTTGCCGAAGAGCATATCGAGACGCATTACAAAATCGATCTGGCCTTATTCAATCCCAGGCCTCATTACCTGTTGCGCGTTCATGGCATGAGCATGAGGGATGCTGGCATTCTTGATGGTGATCTTGTCGCCGTGCACCGGACGCCCGAGGTACGAAGCCGGCAGATTGTTGTCGCCCGGGTCGGGGATGAAGTGACCGTCAAGCGCTATCGGCAGGAGGGTTCAGTGGTCTGGCTGTTGCCTGAGAACGAGGAGTTCGAGCCCATACAGGTCGATCTGAACAAGCAGACGATGGTGATCGAGGGTGTCGTGGTCGGTGTGATTCGCAACGGTATACCACTCCATTGAATGTTCAGTGAATGATGCGCTTGAGAAACTGCTGCAGAACCCGCGACTCTGGCGGGGACAGGTTCAGGCAGAAGATCCGGGTTGGCAGGGTCTCCCCAGCGGCTATCCGAAACTCGATCAGCAGCTGCCCGGCGGTGGCTGGCCACAACATGCACTGACTGAAATCCTGCTGGAACACTACGGCACCGGGGAGTTACAGCTCCTGATGCCGGCATTGGCACGTTTAAGTCAGCCACAGGCTGATGCCG
>JAPUHG010000058.1 GCA_027297845.1 Gammaproteobacteria bacterium
ATCGTCGCCCCGGCGGCCAGCGGTCCATAGGCCACATAGGTATGGCCGGTCACCCAGCCGACCTCGGCCGTGCACCAGAAAACGTCGTCATCTCGCAGATCGAATACCCACAGGTTGGTCAGCTTGGCGTTTAGCAAGTAACCGGCGCTGGCGTGCTGAATACCTTTTGGCTTGCCGGTCGAACCGGACGTGTACAAAAGGTAGAGCGGATGCTCGGCATTGAGCCATGCCGGTTCGCACTGATCGCTCTGCCCGGCAATCAACTGATGCCACCATATATCGCGGCCATCTTTCATCGGGACGTCTTCGCCACTGCGGCGCAGGACGATGACTTTCTCAATGGTCTTGCAACCGTTTTCCAGCGCCTTGTCGGCAGCTTGTTTGAGCGGCACTATCTTGCCACCGCGATGACCGCCATCCGCGGTGATCACCAGCCGCGCTCCTGCATCGTCGATGCGATCACGCAGCGAGTTGGCGGAAAAACCACCGAAAACCACGGAATGGATGGCGCCAATGCGCGCGCAGGCCTGCATCGCGACGACCGCCTCCGGAACCATCGGCATATAAATGACAACCCGGTCGCCTTCGCCTATGCCCAGCGACTTCAGGCCATTCGAAAATCGGCAGACTTCGGCGTGCAAATCGCGATAACTCAGCCGGCGCACATCGCCCGGCTCGCCTTCGAAAATAATCGCGGTTTTGTCGCCGCGTTCACCCAGGTGCACATCCAGGCAATTGTAGGAAACATTCAGCTCGCCATCGCCAAACCAGCGATAGTTCGGCGCATCGCTTTCATCGAGAATTTCAGTGAACGGCTTGTGCCAGTGCAGGTGTTCCCTGGCCAGGCCCGCCCAGAATTCCTCCGGATCCTGTTCAGCCTGAGCGCATAATTCCTGGTAGCGCTGAGCATTGATTCTCGCTTTGCTGATAAAAGCAGCCGATGGCGGGAACTCGCGGTCCTCGTGAAGTACCGACTGAATATCCTGGTCTGACATGCATTTCTCCTGACGGTTTTTTGTAGATCAGAGCTTCCCTAGAGCATACCGTTGCCTTATCCGGCAGGCCAGTTGGGACAGGCCGAGTTCGTTGTCAGACCGCTTTCAACAAGCTGTTCGCGGTGGCCTCCGCCCGATTCAAATAAGACGCGCCAAACATGTTCAGGTGATTCAGCAAGTGATACAGCTGATACAGGCGGCATCGGGTGCCGGTCCCCTCTTCTAACGGCCATTCATCTTCATAGGCTGAATAAAAGGACTCGCTAAAGCCGCCGAACAAACGGGTCATCGCAAGATCCGTCTCGCGATCGCCATAGTAGGCAGCGGGATCGAAAATAACCGGCGTGCCATCGGCCAGCGCGGCCTTGTTGCCTCCCCAGAGATCCCCATGCAACAGCGATGATGGCGGTTGGTATGAACCGAGCAGCCTGCCCAGGTGGTCACACAATTTTTCGCCAATTTCCTGCAACGGATTTACGAAACCATTTCTGGCAGCCATTTCAAACTGCGGTCGCAAACGGCAATCACGGTAAAAATCGGTCCAGTCGTCACTCGGCGTATTGATTTGCGGCGTGCTGCCGATAAAGTTGTCTGACGGCCAACCATGCGCTTCGCCTCGGCACCGATGAAGTCGCGCCAGGCCGCGTCCCAGGTCACGATCTTCTCGCGGTCCGCCACTCGACATCTCCAGCCATTCGAGCAACAGGAAGCTGAGCTGATCGTCACCGGCGTAAGCGATAACTTCGGGAACCCTGATGGCATCGGTTTGCCGGATCGCCGCCAGCCCTTCCGCTTCCGCCGCGAACATCGCGAGCGAGTCGGCGTCATTCAGTTTGAGAAACAGCGGACCGCGATTGGTCTCGAGACGATAGCTGGCATGGATGTCACCACCGCCGACCGCTATCAGATCGGAGTTTTCCGAAACATCGAGCCCGGTTGCAGAGCGAATCAGGTCGAACAATCTGCCGTTATCGCGCATAGGCCAGGAACCTGTCGGACCTACTGAAACTGCTTTGCCAGCTTGCGGGCCTCGGCTGCCAGCGCCGGGCCAAAACCAGCCTCGCCATAAATGGTGTCCAGCGCCGCCGTATCGGGCTGCGACCAACGCAGGCTGTCCTCGTCCAGTTCCAGATCCATGTCACAGGCAATCCGGGTCAGGCGGCGAGCGAAAAAAGCAGCCTCACGATGCTCGGTCAACGCGTTGACGATCCGCGCCGTTCCCCTGATCGAAAGATTCTGTACCTGATCGAGATCCGCATACAGCGCCTCGAGATCGGCAAATCTGTCCAGCAGTTTTTCCGCGGTTTTTGCGCCGACACCGGGAACGCCGCGAATGTTATCGACGCTGTCGCCCGTCAGCGCGAGGAAATCCGCGATCTGCTCCGGGTGCACGCCGTAATATTCCTTGATGCCTTCATATTGAAGCCGCCGGCGACCGGCAAAATCCCAATATTCATCGCCCGGCCGTAACAGCTGAGCCAGGTCCTTGTCGCGGGTAACAAAAATCGAGCGCCCGTCCCTCTCCCGCCACCAGGCGGCAATGCTGCCGATGATATCGTCGGCCTCGTAACGATTGCTCGAGAAGACCGGCAGCCCCATGGCCACGGCAACCGCCTTACAGATGGAAAACTGATTCTTCAGCTCTTCCGGGGCTGGCTCCCGGTTGGCCTTGTACTCGGGGTAGATTTCATTGCGAAACGAACTGGTCAGGCTTTCGTCGAAGGCGATGCCGATATGCGCCGGTTTCTCCTTTTGCAAGAGCTCGCCGAGAAACCTCGAAAAACCATAGACGGCATTGACCGGCTGGCCATTGCCATCGGTCATGCTGTCTGGCAGCGAGAACCAGGCACGGAAGATGTAAATACTGGCATCTACCAGGTGTAGCGGGTGACGAGCAGATTTCCCTGCGGAGGTAGGCCCGGCCGGCACAGCTCAGGCCCGAATGTCCGTTTGTTCGTTTTCCGCCAGGTGATCCTTTAACCGCGCGTGCAGCGGGCTGCTACGCGGGAAATGGGCGAGCAGGTATTCCATTTGATCGGCCATGACCAAGCGGCCCTTCAGGTAGACGTATTCGGCATGGTTCGGCGCAAAGGGGATCGCCAGCAACTGCATCCCCACCTGCTCCGGCGTCATGTCGGCCTTGTGGTTGTTGCAGCGGCGACAGGCCGTCACCACATTGGTCCAGGAATCCGTGCCGCCCTGGCACATTGGCGTAACATGATCGCGCGATAAATTCCCATCGCTGAATCGTTTGCCGCAATACAGGCAAAGCCCTGCGTCACGTCGGAAAAGCGCATGGTTGGACAGTGGCGGCACGTAATCATCGCGCACCTTTCCCATGATATGGGTGTTCCCCAGGGTGGCAATGATGGAATTGACGTCGATCACGCTGCGCTTTCCGGTAAGCGCGCAATATCCGCCGTGCAAAGTGTAAAGGAGGCTGCCGCAGGCGTAGGAAACTCGCCCACAGTGATACAGACGCACTGCGTCCCGGTAGTCCACCCACTCGAGCGGCATGCCGGAAACATCGGTGCGCAGGACCTGTTGGCTTAGAGATAGTGCCATTGGCGCGGACCCCGATGATGTGTTGCCGTCACATCTTGCCGAAACCGGCGGCAAATGAAAACCCGCGAAGTGAATTCGTGGTTCAAACAGAAGCAAAAAACCATTATTGTGTCGTCTGCCTGCAGACCGGCCGGC
>JAPUHG010000059.1 GCA_027297845.1 Gammaproteobacteria bacterium
GAGAGGCCAACGTCCTGACCGCTAGACGAAGGGAGCGTCGTGGTACTGCTGCCGCGGGTGGCGGTGGGATGGTATTATACGGCCCCATCTGAATTGCTCAACCGGAGCATCTTATTTGAGTGACCAAAAAGGGCGGGATACGCAGCGCCCGTCTATTATCCCCCGTGCGGATCACACCGTATCGCGGGCCAACATCTCCAACAACGCCCTCAAGGTCCTGCACCGGCTGCACAAGGGCGGTTTCCAGTCTTTTTTGGTCGGCGGTTGTGTTCGCGACCTGTTGCTCAAACACCAGCCGAAGGATTTCGATGTCGCGACCGATGCCAGCCCCGAGGAAGTTCGCAAACTGTTTCGCAATTGCCGTTTGATCGGCCGTCGGTTTCGCCTGGCGCATATACACTTCGGTCGCGAAATCATCGAGGTCGCGACCTTCAGGGCGACCCACGATGAACTGGATGATGACGATATGCGCGGGCAGACGGACGAAGGCGGACGCATCCTGCGTGACAATCGCTATGGTGAACTCGAAGACGATGTCTGGCGGCGCGACTTCACGGCAAATGCTCTTTACTACACGCTGGATGGTTATAGCATCTGGGATTTCGTCGGCGGGTTCAGGGATGTCGAGCAACGCGTACTCAGGGTCATCGGCGATCCCGAGACCCGCTATCGCGAAGACCCGGTGCGCATGCTGCGCGCCGTGCGCTTTGCGGCCAAGCTCGATTTTTCGATAGACGATCCGTCCGAGCAACCATTGTGGGAACTCGGACATTTGCTAGCAGATGTGCCGCGCGCCCGTCTTTATGACGAAATCATCAAGATGTTTTTGGCCGGTCGTGCCATCGAGAGTTTTCGATTACTCGAACATTATCGTCTGCTTATTCATCTATTCCCTGCGTTGGTCGAGGAGCTGGAAAAAGATAAGGACGGTCAATTCAGGAAACTCCTGCTCGAAGGACTTGCGACGACGGATCAACGAGTCAGGGAAGACAAGCCGGTTACGACGTTCTTTTTGTTTGCGGTACTCCTCTGGGCACCGATCAAGACTCGTTTTGACCGCTTACACGGTGGTGGAATGCCGCCGATTCCGGCCATGCAACGGGCGGTCGAGGAGATCGTCAAGGCGCAGCAACAGCGGATCAGCGTTCCGCGACGAACAACCATCCCGATGCAAGAAATGCTGGCCTTGCAATCACGCTTCAACATGCGCAAAGGGGTGCGTAGCCTGCGCTTTTTGCATCACCCGCGGTTTCGCGCGGCCTATGATTTCATGTTATTGCGGGCGTCCTGTAGTGATTTCGATGGGGAAGCTGCGCAGTGGTGGACGGACATTCAACTAGCCGATGAAAAAGCGCAGCGCGAGATGGCGCAGGTCGGAGGTGACGGCGGTTCTGGAAAACGCAAGCGCAAACCGCGCCGGCGGGGCGGACGCAAGCGCTCGCGCGAACAGGGCGCGAAGGAATAAGCGGACCTAGCGACGATGCGCTGGCAACCTGCTTATGTTGGCCTGGGTAGCAACCTGGAAGATCCCTGCAGGCAGATTCGCTGGGCTGTGGCCAGGCTCGCTGAGCGGCCGGATATTTGCGGCCTGATCTGTTCCGGGATTTACCTCAGTCCACCGATGGGTCCGCAGGATCAACCCGATTTTCTGAATGCGGTTTGTGGGCTGCTGACCTGCCTGCCCGCCGAGGAGTTACTCGCCGTGTTGCATGAACTGGAGGAGCAAAGGGGCAGACAGCGTAGCGAGCGTTGGGGGCCACGCACCCTGGACCTGGATTTGCTTGTTTATGCGCAGGAACTCAGCGATCGGGATGATCTGAGGTTGCCGCATCCTGGTATTCATGAACGCAGTTTTGTCCTGTATCCTCTGGCAGAAATAGCCCCGGCCCTTGAAATACCTGGCCGCGGGAGGGTGAGTCATTTGGCAGCCGCTTGTGGACGACAAGGTCTGCAATTGTATGTCGATGCAGGAGACAACAAAGAGTGATTGCTGCCAGTCCGCGTTATATCGTGGTGGAAGGCCCGATTGGCGTCGGCAAGACCAGTCTTGCCCGCCGCCTGGCGGACAGCTTCGAATGTGATCTGCTCGAGGAACAGCCCTGGGCAAACCCGTTTCTCGAACGGTTTTACCAGGATCCGCGTAATGGGGCCTTGCCGGTACAGTTATTTTTCCTGTTTCAGCGTGCCCGCCAGCTTGAGGAAGAACGGCAACGTGACCTGTTCAGCCCGGTCAAGGTGGCCGACTATCTGATGGAGAAGGACCGGCTGTTTGCGGAACTGATCCTGGATCCGCAGGAATGGGACCTGTACCAGCAGATATATGATCGCCTGGATATCCAGGCGCCGACGCCCGACCTGGTTATTTATCTGCAGGCACCGGTAAAGACTTTGCTGGACCGGGTCGCCAGGCGGGGCGTCAAATTTGAACAAATGATAAAGCGCGACTACCTTGAGCGGTTGATGGAGGCTTATGCCCGGTTTTTCCACCAGTATGATGATTCTCCGTTACTGATCGTCAATACTGCGGACATTGATCCGGTGGGCAGCGACACTGATTATCAGCAACTGCTGCAACAGGTGAACGCCATTCGCAGCGGCCGGCATTTTTATAACCCGGTCAGCCGCAGCATCGCCTGAAAGGAGGCCGCATGTATACACATTTGCAGCAAAGAGACTCTGACAAGCCGCCGGTGACGATTTCGACCCTCGAGAAAATGAAGACAGAGGGAACGGCGATTGCCTGTCTGACAGCATACGATGCGAGTTTTGCCAACCTGGTGGATGAGGCCGGTGTCGACCTGGTGCTGGCGGGTGATTCGCTGGGCATGGTGATCCAGGGGCATCCGACGACGGTACCGGTCACCGTCGATGACGTGGTTTATCATTGCAAGGCGGCTGCTCGCGGTCTGACCCGTTCCTTTCTGGTGGGCGATCTGCCGTTTCTCAGTTACACGACGCCGCAGGAAGCCATGAGCAACTCACGACGATTGATGCAGGAAGGACGCGCGAAGATGGTCAAGCTCGAAGGCGGCGCAATGCAGGTGGAAATCGTTGAATACCTGGCCTCCCGAGATGTCCCGGTGTGTGCCCATATCGGCCTCAAGCCGCAGTCGGTTCACAAACTGGGTGGTTTCAAAATCCAGGGGCGAGACAAGGCCAGTGCAAAGCAGATGCTTGCCGATGCGAAAGCACTGGAAAGCGCCGGTGCCGACATTGTCTTGCTCGAATGCATCCCCAACGAGCTCGGCGCGAAGATTACCAGCGAGCTGAAAGTGCCGGTGATTGGTATCGGCGCGGGCCCGGATGTCGATGGCCAGATCCTGGTCCTGTATGACATCCTGAATATCACGATTGGTCGCAAGCCGCGATTTGCCCAGGATTTTACGGTTGGTGGTCGCAGCCCGATCGACGCGGTCAAGGCTTATGTCGAGGCCGTCCGCAATGGCGACTACCCGGCGCCGGAGCATTGTTTCAGTTGAGCAAGCCCTGATCCTCCCCAATGCAGACTCTCGATTCTGTTGAGCCACTGCAAACCGTAATTGCCCGCTGGAAAAGCCAGGGGCACAAGATGGGATTGGTCCCGACCATGGGCGATCTTCACGAGGGTCATCTGAGCCTGGTCCGACTGGCTCGTGAAAAAGCCGATCGACTGGTGGTCAGCGTTTTTGTCAATCCGCTGCAATTTGGACCGGATGAGGATTTCACTCGTTATCCGCGGCAACTGGAATCGGATGCTGCCTTGTTGGAAAAAGCGCAGGTAGATCTTTTGTTTGCACCGAGCGTCGATGCGATGTACGCAAAAGGCAGACCAGCTGTGCAGCAGGTTTCAGCAGGCGAAATTGGCGACATTTTGTGTGGGCTAAGTCGGCCTGGCCATTTCGATGGCGTTGCGACGGCGGTGAACCGGTTGTTTGCGGTTGTGCAACCGGATCTGGCGGCGTTTGGCCAAAAAGACTATCAGCAGTTGCTGGTGATACGCCGCCTGGTAGCGGAGCAGGGTCTGGCCATTGACATACTTGGCGGATCCATAGCCCGGGAAGCGGACGGTCTGGCAATGAGTACCCGCAACCGTTACCTGGATGAAAAGGCCAGGGCGGTAGCGCCGCGGCTTTTTGAAGAACTGCGGGCAGCGGCGGCCTTGATAAGATCCGGCACGCAGGAGCACGCACGGATACTCCAGCGCTCGATCGAAAACCTCACCACAGCAGGTTTCCGGCCGAACTACTTCGAATTGCGCCGAGCCGTCGATCTTACCGTGCCGAGTAAAAAAGACCGGGAGCTGGTGCTGCTAGCCGCCGCCCATCTCGGTGAAACCCGCTTGATCGATAACCTTTTGTTTTCGTTATAATCACTTGTAGTCACCTGGGGCGATGGGTAAAATTTTGCGCCAGCCTGCTCGACCAGCTGAATATTCGAAAAAAACACATAACAGGAAGATCCGAATGCAGCTCACCCTGCTAAAAGCAAAACTGCACCGCGCGTGCGTGACGCATGCTGAACTCGATTACGAGGGCTCGTGCGCGATCGATACTGATTTGCTCGATGCTGCCGGCATCATGGAGTACGAGCAGATTCAGATATACAACATCGCTAACGGTGAGCGCTTCACCACCTATGCAATAAGGGCGGAGCGTGGGTCGAGAGTGATATCGGTCAATGGTGCGGCTGCCCACAAAGCCGCCCCCGGCGATCGCCTGATTATTTGCAGTTATTCGGCGATGTCGGAACAGGAAGCCAGCTTGCACAAGCCTCGCCTGATTTATCTGAACGAGAACAACGAGATCACGCGCAGCGCAAATACGATTCCGGTACAGGCGGCCTGAATCTGCAGGTCCTAGCCGGCGATTTTATTTCGGCCGCTGAGCTTGGCCTGGTAGAGCGCAGAGTCGGCTCGTTGCAATAACGTTTCCAAAACATCGCCCGGTTGCATCTCGGAAAAACCGATCGAAATAGTGACTTTGAATGGCGGACCCTGGTCACCCAGGGGATCGCCTTCCGCAATGGCCTTGCGGACACGCTCGCCGGATTGCAACGCTTCCTCGATTTTTGTATCCGGCAGCAATACCACGAACTCATCACCACCATAGCGTGCGATCATGTCGGTTGGCCGGAACTGGCCGCGCAGGCTTTCCGCTACGAAGCAAAGCGCCTCATCACCGGCCAGGTGTCCATAGCGGTCATTGAAGCGTTTGAAATAATCGACATCGACAATACCCAGGCTGGCGGGTTCGGCGTCTGTCTGGCAACGTTTCATCTTGCGCCTGAACATATCT
>JAPUHG010000006.1 GCA_027297845.1 Gammaproteobacteria bacterium
TATCAAACAATGCATAAGCGGCTGCGTTGGCGGCCTCCACAATCCGCCAGGTTTCGACCAGATCGCCAAAATCGATAATGGCAGTAATAGTCGTTTCGTCGTGATCGATCAGCAGGTTGTGGTCGTTTGCGTCTCCGTGAATGATGGATTTTCTTAGTTCTGTATCCAGACGGTCGACTGCCGCCAGGCTGCGCTCGAGCATATAGCCTGCGAGTTCGCGACGAACCGGATCCTTGACCGGTCCTGCGCCGGCACGCAGATCCTTCCCCTGTGCAAGATCCCACCGCAGATACCGCCTGGCCTTGTCATCGTCAAAACGGGAAAGAACTCTGTCGAGACGGCCCATGACCGCCCCAAGCTCGTGTGGAGATCTGTATTTTGGATCGATTGAGGCCTGGACCCGCCCCGGCAAATACCTGACCATCCATGCCAGCCACGGCTCACCGTCAAATTCTACGCGTGGCAGGCCATTTTCAAGAGCCGGCTTGTGGGACGGCGTGGCCACCCCCGGATTTCTCCGGGCCAGAAAATTCAACACGTGGCATTGCAACTCGATCGAGTCGGCCAGGCTGGCGGGGCTCAGCTTCAACACCCACTGCGTGCCCGCAGCTTCCCTAATTCTAAAAATATGCCCTTCGCAACCATACAGGCGACCGGCTGTACCACTAATACCAAAGTGGTCCCGCGCAATGCAGACGGCATCGCCCAGCAAGCCCCGTTCTTTTTCGTCCCTTGCGGTCAACGTTTTTGTTTCTTTTTGCGTCTCCGTCGCATGCGCTCAAGGAGTTGCCGTCGCCGCGACTCCAGCCAGCCATCACGCCCGCCCTTATCGCCGGGCGCCCGTTTTTCTTCCCGGAATTGGCAAAAATCGCGATATGCATCCAGTTCGTGCTTCAAATCGCGCGCCACCAGTTCGATCATGATGGCGTCATCCAGAAACCCCAACCCGGGAATGTGGTCTGGAATCAGATCATCCGGTTCGACAAAATATGCCAGCGCATTCAGCGCTCGTTTCGTCTCGGGTGTGGGCAATCTGAATTCGTCATCGGTAATCATCGCCACCATCGTCTGCAGATGCTCCAGTCGCTGCGCCACGAACGCCGGAACTTTTATGTTTTCTACCTCGGCCAGCAATTTGCGGGTTGCCGAAATGATCTGCTCGGGCTCCGATTTTTTTGCCGCGCTGCGAGCTTCTCTCATGATCAGGTCGAAATGACGCAAGTCGTTTTCACTAAGATCGAAACTGAGGCGCATTATCATGGGTTTTTCTCTTGCAGTTATCAGTAAGGGCAGGCGACTATAACGGATATTTTCCCGCACCGCATAAGCTTTGGTCCATGGCTGCAAAAGACATTTTCCTGACCCTTTTGATCAACCTGATTTGGGGTTTCAACGTGATCGTCGCCAAATACGGCGTCGGGCAGATTCCGCCAATTCTTTTTACATTCTTGCGATTTGCTATCGTCGCCGCGATCCTGCTTCCCGTGCTCAGGATACATCGGGGCCAAATGCACGCGATCATTTTTGTCGCGATTACTACCGGCTGCATTCATTTTACCCTGACCTACAAAGGGCTCGCGATGGCGGCCGATGTATCCAGCGTCGCCATTGCCATGCAACTCGGCATTCCATTCGCGACGGTATTGTCGATGGTGTTTCTCGGCGAGAAAATCAGGCTCTGGCGTTGGCTGGGCCTGCTGATGGCTTTCGGCGGTATCATGCTGATCAGTTTCGATCCACATGTCTTCGCCTATCGCAACGCATTGTTTCTGGTCGTTCTTGGTTCACTGTTCGGCGCCAGCGGTCTGCTGGTTGCCAAAAAGCTGAAAGGGGTTGGCGTTTTTGAACTACAAAGCTGGATCGCGATGATTAGCTGGCCACTGCTTCTGGGCATGTCCCTGGTAACCGAACCGGGTCAGTTCGCGGTGTTGCAACAAGCCGATCTGTTGGTTTGGGGGGCTGTGCTTTATACGGCGCTGGCGGCCAGTGTTCTTGCCCACAGCGCCATGTATTACCTGATCCAGCGTTATGATCTGTCGCTGGTCATGCCGACATTCCTGCTGGCCACCGTATTCGCGGTGATCTTCGGTGTCACGATGCTGGATGATCAATTGACAATGCGCATGATGGTTGGCGGTAGCTGCACATTGCTGGGCGTATTGTTGATCCTGATGCGCCAGGTTCGTAAACCGGGGACCGCGACGCCACCAGCGGCCACCTGAAAGCCACTGTTTCGGACTGCTCAGGCAATTCTCCGAATTGCGAACTGGGTCACGGTGGGCAATTCCGACCACGGGCTAAGGTACAGGCATACCTAATGGCTAAGGAGCCCGGTATGTCAGTGCAGAATCCAACAATTGGTGACCCGGAAGACCGTACCTACACGGATGTGCTGAGCTATCTTCGTCAGGCTGAGCCCGACCAGGTCGCGGCGTTCCGCAAATACTTCCGCAGCTGCAAGAAGAAAGACAAAGACCGGATTGTCGGTCTTGACGGCATCATGCGGGCGCTCGACGAGGTCGCAAGCGAAGACTAGGGCGATTGCGCCTTTTTTGCCCTTCACGCCGATTCTATCCCCCCAACGAGCCCTTTGGCCTCTTCCAACTCATTGGAAGCAAAGCTTTTTCCTAATTGCTGCACTGCAAGAATGACGGTTTTCTCCGCTCGCGCTATATTGGTTCCATAACCCGACATCACCCGTCCGTTGACAAGCTGCCGGGCGCGCCAGGAGAAACACACGGATATCTCAATCCACATTCCAGACAGATCCACAGGGGGTAGACGCCAATGAGTGCAGATCTAATGAACATTGACTCAATACTGGGCCAGAATCACGATCTTCAGCATGAATTCCCGGAATTTTCGGAACTGATTGAAAAACTTTGGGGATCTGACGAGAAATTTGCCCACCTCGCTGATGATTACACCAAACTGAATCGTGAAGTTATACGTATAGAACAAGGTGTCGAACCTCGAGATAATCAATATTGCGAAGACGTTAAAAAGAAACGTCTGCTGCACAAAGACCGCATATACGCCGTCCTCAAATCAAATTAATGCTGGAAATCTGATCAGAAAGATCTGATTGGATTGTGCCAGTTCCGGCTCCGCGACGTGCATGATGCTTCGCCAAAGGGCCAGGAGAAAGATAAGGCGTTCGAAGGATCCGTTTGTTTCCGCCGACAACGGGTCAGGCAAATGCCATAGAACATAAGAAAGGAAAAGCGCCGTGAGCAGTTATCAATCTGCGGATATCCGCAACATTGCCCTTGTCGGGCATAGTGCGGCTGGCAAAACAACGCTGGCCGAAACCTTGCTGAAAAAAACCGGGGCCATTCATACCCGAGGAAACGTTGAGCGAGGCAGCACCGTTTGTGATTTCGATCCCCACGAAAAAGAACTGGGCCACTCACTGGAAACAACCATTTGCTTCATGGAACATGATGGCGCCCATATCAATTTGATCGACACACCCGGTTATCCTGATTTTGCCGGCCGCAGTATTGCCATTTTGCCAGCTGTTGAAACCGCCGCCGTCGTTATCAACGCTGAACACGGCATCGAACTCGTAACCCGGCGCATGATGGAAGTGGCCGCCAAAGACGGTCTGTGCCGAATGATCATCGTTAACCATATCGATGCGCCAGGCGTAAAGCTGCAACAGCTGATGACCGATATCAAGGAAGCGTTTGGCAACGAATGCCTGCCCATCAACCTACCAGCCGATGGAGCGAAAAAAGTCGTTGACTGTTACTTCAAGCCAAATAACGAAGAGGCGGTCGATTTCTCGTCTGTCGAGGAAGCGCACACCGAAATAATCGACCAGGTTGTTGAACTCGACGAAGAGCTGATGGAGGTCTACCTGGAACAGGGCCAGGACATGCAACCGTCGCAGCTGCACGATGTTTTCGAGAAAGCAATGCGCCGTGGCCACCTGGTCCCCGTCTGTTTCGTGTCTGCGGAAACCGGATCGGGGGTCAACCAATTGCTCAATGTTTTTGTACATCTCATGCCAAATCCAATGGAAGGAAACCCGCCGCCGTTTATCAAGGGCGAAGGAGACGCCGCAACAGCGGTCAAGGTTGAAGCTGACGAGGACAAACATGTGATCGCCCATGTCTTTAAGGTCATGGTCGATCCATTCATCGGGCGAATGGGAATATTCCGCATTCACCAGGGTACGATTACGCCAAATACCCAGCTTTTGATTGGCGATGCACGCAAGCCTTTCAAGGTATCCCATCTCTATCGTTTGCAGGGCAAAGAACATGTGGAAATGGCGAAAGGTATTCCGGGTGATATTTGCGCGGTAGCCAAAGTGGATGAAATCGAGTTTGGCGCGGTGTTGCATGATTCGCATGACGAGGACCGCTTCCACCTGGAGGCCGTTGCGAGTTCACCGCCGATGCATGGTGTCGCCATTACACCGAGACGGCGGGGAGACGAGCAAAAACTGTCCGAAGCACTCTCAAAACTCGCGGCGGAAGACCCCAGCCTGGTCGTGGAACACGACGCGGCCGCCAACGAAACTGTCATGCGCGGCAGCGGCGAGCTTCACCTGCGCGCAATTATGGAACGCATGAAAGAACGCTTTCATGTCGAGGTAGATACCCGGCCACCAAGCATTCCTTATCGCGAGACGATTACTCGCAAAGCAGAAGGCCATCACCGGCACAGGAAACAAACTGGTGGCGCTGGCCAGTTTGGCGAAGTTTTTCTGCGTGTCGAGCCGCTGCCCCGGGACCACGGTTTCGAATTCGTTAGCAAGGTCGTCGGTGGCTCCATCCCTTACCAATTTATTCCGGCGGTCGAAAAAGGTGTGCGCCAAGTGCTCTCCAGCGGCGCAATTGCCGGTTACACGATGCAGGACATCCGGGTGATCGTTTATGATGGCAAGCACCATCCCGTTGATTCCAAGGAAGTCGCATTCGTCGCGGCTGGCAAGAAAGCCTTCATAGAGGCAATCAATCAGGCGAAGCCGATTATTCTCGAACCCATCGTCAAGGTCGAAATTACAGTACCCGGCGATCACATGGGTGACATCGCCGGTGATCTCTCCTCGCGTCGAGGCCGTATCAACGGCAACGAGGTCCTCACTGCCAACCAGGTCCGTATCGATGGCGAAGTGCCGTTGGCCGAGCTGGAGAACTACCAAACCCGTCTAGGCTCTTTGACCGGCGGGGTTGGCAGCTTCACGATGGCTTTCAGCCATTATCAGGCGGTACCAGCGCCTCTGCAGAAAGAGCTGTCGACTTCTTTTCAGGTCGCTGACAACGCCTGAGCAGCAGGGCGTAACAAGCTGACGAAGGACTAGCGCGCTGTTAGGCGCTGCGCCTGAGCTTGTCAGGACAACCGCTTGTCTCAAGAGCCGCCAACCACCCTTTTCCATAGCTGTCCAAACGGTTATTAGTACGCCATCGGTTTTGCGCCCGAGTATCCGGCGTGGATCGAAACGTGACCATGATGAAACGACTGCTGACAATTATTCTTCTGCTCCCGGCACTGACCGGAGGTTTGGCAGTGGCTGGTATTCCGGAACTCGATGGACTGGTCGACCAGCGTCTCGACATCAATGTGGTTCCGGAACAGCTGCCAGAAACACTGCCGATCACGACCAGTAGTTCGCAAGCGCGAAAGTACTTCAGGCAGGCCCGTCAAAAACAGTGGAACTTTGATATCGATGGCGCCACTAAGCTTTATCGCGAATCCTTGCAACATGACCCGGAGTTCGTTCGCGCTCATTTGCAGCTCAGCCTGCTGAATGTACCGAACGCGAACTGGCACCGGATCCGTGCCAATGCGAATCTTTATTTGCTGCCAAGAGGCGAACGACGGTTCGTCAAATCACTTCTCAAAAATAAGCTGCGGGCAGATTCACTGGGCGAGCTGGCGGAAACCTATCCTGA
Source organism: Gammaproteobacteria bacterium (assembly GCA_027297845.1). GTDB lineage: Bacteria > Pseudomonadota > Gammaproteobacteria > Steroidobacterales > MnTg04 > MnTg04. Next base: position 5,907 of record JAPUHG010000006.1, read on the forward strand.
CGATGCCGAGGTGCTGTTGTACTTTGGGCGATCTCTTGCCCAGAGCGGTCAGTTTCCAGCGGCCAGGGACGCCTATCTCACTGCGGTAAAAAAATACCCGGTTTCGGCTCTCGCATGGCAAAACCTCGGCAAACAGTATCTTGCGCTGAAGGATCATTATCGCGCCTATATCGCGTTTGAAAAGGAGAAATCACTGATCCCGGACCGCGCACAGGCTTACCTGGCACTCGGCGGTTTCTACCTGAAGACGTGGAAATACGCTAAAGCCATGCGGATGGCGGAAAATGTGATCAGGATAGACCCGGGTCGCTGGCAGGGATATGTTTTGCTGGCCAACGCGTTGACCCTGAGCGGTGATTCCGGCGTCGCACAGGAAGTACTGGCTTCGCGACTCGATACCAAACCTGACTCAACACAACGTATCGAATACCAGATTGCCCTGGTCGACTCCTTGATTGACGATGGCAATTTCCCGAAGGCGATCAAGTACCTAAGTCAGCTTTACCACGAGACATCGATCAGCGACCAGGGTAACCCGCTCAGTGAGCGACAAGTTCGCGGCGGCGATATTTATTTTCTGAATCGGTTGGGCGACACTTACCTTGAATATGGCGACTCTGGCTCCGCACAGGACGTTTATGACAACATCCTTAGAATCTGTGAGGAGTCACAAGAAGACAAGCACGGTCTCGTCGAGATTGAGAGTACCTATCTGTTTAATACGGCCCGGGTTGCATTGGTGCGGAAGAATGTTCGCAAGGCACAACAGTTAATCGTTACCCTGACCCGCATCGTATCGCAGAATGGCGATTTGCAAATTGAGCAAAAAATCGCGCAGCTTCAAGGCGAAATCCACCTGGCCTCGGGTGACCCGGAAGAGGCGATTCGATTCCTGAAAAAAGCCAATGCAAACAACCCGTATCTTCTCAACCTGCTGGCAACCGCCTACATGCGCGCCGGGAAAGAAGTTTTAGCGCACCAGTATTACAAAAAAGCCATCGAGTACAGTTCTTTCGACCAATATGAGTATGCCTTCGTGCGACACAAGGCCAGAGCGGCGCAGCGCCAGTCAGCCCCGCTGATTGTCGACCAGGAATAAGTCGTCCGGCAAAAAAACCCGGCCGGCCCTTAACCAGCGGAAACTGGAACCAGGCAGCCCATCAGGACGACCAGGAGCCAGGCTGTCAATTTGACATAAACCGGGGTCGAGAACCCGTCCAATTCAAGGTCCGGGTTCACATCCACATCATCCATCTCCCCGCCAAGATAGACCTGCGGGCGATTGAAGTTATCTTTCGGCAGCACCATTCGGTGACAGCCTGTGTATTCGATCTTGTCCATAAGCCAAACAACTCCAGGTAACCAGCATCGCACCCGTATGGGGTTCTGACCACGACCTGGATCACACTCTTTGGCGGGGCCCGGCAAAGCGGCCGCGCCGGCGTCTGTAACAGGCAAAACGAGGCCTTGCCGATCCAGGAAGATTTGCAGAGTGCCGGCCCCCCTTTCTCTGCCTCCAGTCATGTGGTTAAATTTCGCCACGCAGCCAAACCGGTTTGCGCTTGCCATTGGCTTGGGAATCTCGCGGTTATGATAAAAACGGAAAATCTGACCCGCCGCTACTGCGAGCTGGTAGCGGTCGACTAACTATCGATTACTATAGAGCCCGGCCAGGTGCTGGGTTTTCTCGGGCCTAATGGCGCCGGTAAGACCACGACCATGCGCATGATTGCGGGCTTTGTTGCGCCAAGCTCCGGGACGGTCAGCGTGTGCGGTCATTCGCTGACCACCGATACGGTCGCCGCACAAGCCTGTATGGGGTATTTGCCCGAAGGCGCGCCCGGATACGACGAGATGACAGTAGCTGGATTCCTGCGCTTCACCGCTGATATTCGAGGCCTCGCTGGCGAGCGACGACGCTCGCGGATGAACGATGTTACTGAGAGATTGCATCTTGCACCTGTGTTGCGCCAACGGCTGCTAACCTTGTCCAAGGGTTTTCGCCGGCGGGTAGGTCTGGCGCAGGCGATCATTCACGATCCAAAGGTTCTGATTCTCGACGAACCGACCGACGGACTGGACCCGAATCAGAAACAGGAAGTGCGGCAACTGATCCGGGAAATGGCCGCCGACAAGATCATAGTCATTTCGACTCATATTCTTGAAGAAGTGGAAGCGCTTTGTAACCGCGTCATGATCATTGCTCACGGACGGTTGTTGGCTGATGACACGCCGGACGGCCTGATCGCCCGCTCGCGCTACCACAACGCTGTCAGTCTCTCGCTCACCGATGACAGCGCAAACAAGGTCAAGACCGACCTGGCGGCCCTGCAGCAGGTTGCATCCGTGGAACTGGATGAAGCGACCGGTCGAATTACCGCATTCCCATCGAGTGAGCAACCCTTGTTACCGGAAATCAGCCGGCTCGCCAGCCACTTGAACTGGAGCCTCAAAGAGTTGCATCTGGAAAGCGGCCGCATGGAAGAGGTGTTTAGAAAAATTACGACGGGGAACAACGCATGAAGCAGATCAGGATTATTTTCAAGAGAGAACTGGCAGCATATTTTTCGACACCGCTCGCTTTCGTTTTTATTGTGATTTTCCAGCTACTCGCAGGCGCTTTCACATTCTACCTGGGTAATTTTTTCGAACGCGGTCAGGCTGACCTCTCCTCCTTTTTTGGCTTTCATCCGTGGCTATATCTTTTCCTGATACCGGCAATTTCACTGCTGTTGTTGGCTGAGGAGCGCAGCAGCGGCAGCATCGAGTTGCTGCTTTGTCTGCCGCTAACACTCTGGCAGGCGACCCTGGGAAAATTTCTCGCGGCCTGGACGTTTGCGGCGATCGCATTGGCGTTGACTTTTCCCATCTGGATCACGGTGAACTATCTCGGCCAACCCGACAATGGCGCCATCGTCACGGCCTATCTGGGCAGCCTGTTGATGGCGGGTGGTTTCCTGGCCATCGGCGTTTGTATTTCAGCGGCCACTCGTAACCAGGTTATCGCGTTCATTCTTACCGTTGTGGTTTGTTTTCTTTTCCTGCTCAGCGGGTTTGATCTAGTTCTCGGCGTATTGCAAGGCTGGCTGCCACAATTAATCGTAGACACCATCGCTTCATTCAGTTTCCTGACTCATTTCCATGCCTTGGCGAAAGGAGTGATCGATCTCAGAGATATCGTCTTTTTCGCGGCGCTGATTGCAAGCTGGCTGTATGCGAGCACTATCGTGCTAAGCCTGAAGAAAGCAGACTAAGCCATGAGCAACAGAACCCCCATGGCACAAAAAACGACTGGCCTAGTCAAGCTGGCAGGACTGGTAGCAGCTTTTGTTTTCCTGATCCTGCTAAGCAATACCTTTTTACAGGGCATGCGCCTGGATCTGACGGAAAACGGCCTGTACAGCGTGTCGGACGGTACCAGCCAAATTCTAAACGCGATTGACCAGCCGTTGACCCTGCAGTTCTTTTTCTCCGACGAAGCGACGAGAAAACTCCCCAGCACCAGGATTTATGCCAACCGGGTCAGGGAAATGCTTGAGGAATATGTGCAGCGAGCGGGGGGGATGATTGAATTGCAGATCATCGATCCGCTGCCGTTTTCGGAGGAAGAAGACCAGGCGGCGAATTATGGCTTGCAGCCCATGCAGGCGGGTCGCGTCACGGGTTCAGTTTATTTTGGGTTGGCCGGCACCAATGATGTCGGTGACGTAGTGATCGTTCCCGCATTCCAGCAGCGCAACGAACAGTTTCTCGAATACGATTTGACCAAGCTGGTTTACACACTGAGTCATCCACAGCAAGCCGTCATCGGTCTGCTTAGCGAACTACCCCTCGCCGGCGGCTGGAACCCGGCGACCCGCTCGCTGGTACAGCCCTGGGCCGTTTATAGTGCGATCAGCGAAATGTTCGAGATTCTTCAGTTATCGAAAGACAGCCTGGAAATCGGCGAGGACATCGATGTGCTGATGCTGGTGCATCCAAAGCGGCTCTCCGAAAACGCGCTCTATTCCATCGATCAGTTTGTGCTCCGGGGTGGACGTCTGATCGTTTTTGTCGATCCACTGGCAGAAACCGATACCGCCGCCAACGACTCACAGAATCCGTTCAATGACTCGGTAGGCGAAAAAAGCTCCGACATTCCAGAGTTGTTTGCGGCCTGGGGCGTGCAGTTCGACCCTGGGCTGGTGGTGGTTGATCGGCAGCTTGCGTTGGCCGTCAATACCGGTGGATCACGAACGACCGAGCACATAGGCATGCTCGGGCTCGGGGATGCACAATTGAACGACGCAGACGTCCTGACCGGTCTTTTGAGCAGCATCAACATCGGCCTGGCCGGACATTTTACCCTGGCCGATGATGCGACCACGACTTTGCAACCGTTATTATCGACGACCGATGACTCCGCCCTGCTTCCAATCAGCCGGTTCTTTTACCTCCAGGATCCCAACAGTCTGCGTGATGACTTTGAACCATCCGGAAAATCCTTCGTGATCGCAGCGCGCCTCAGTGGCCAGGTTGATTCCGCTTTTGGCGAAACTCCGCCCGCCAGTCAAGCCGACATTGAAAACGCCCACCTGGCGAAATCCACCGACTCGGTCAACATAATCCTGGTCGGTGATGCAGATATGCTGGCAAATCATTTGTGGATTCAAGTGAGTAATTTCTTTGGTCAGAGTATGTTGTCCAAGTTTGCCAACAACGGCGACTTTGTTGCCAATGCGCTTGATAATCTCGGTGGCAATGAAGCCCTGATCAGCATCCGGGGAAGAGCCAGTTTCTCTCGTCCGTTTGAAAAAGTAGAAACGTTACGGCACATAGCCGACGAACAGTTCCGGGCCAAGGAACAGGAGCTGCAAGCCCAACTCGACGAAACCGAGAAAGCGCTGGATGACCTGCAGGCAGGCGAGCGGGATGATCAGGTTCTGATAATCAGCGACGAACAAAGGGCGCAAATAGAACAATTCGTCGCCAGGCGATCGGCGATCAGGAAGGAGTTGCGCCTGGTCAGGCACAACCTTGACAGGAGCATAGAAAAACTCGGTCGCAATCTGCGCCTGATAAATATCGCCCTGGTACCATTGCTGATCACGTTACTGACACTCGCCCTGATCGTTTTTCGAAGACGCCGGCTCTAGCCCGGATTATTCATGAGTGCGCTCGCGACCTTGCATGATCCTTATCCGCACAATCATCGCAACGATGCATCAAAAAGCCGGGCCAGGAACCTGAACTCCGAGTGCAATGTGGGCTAGTCTTTGCCAGGTGGCTTATTTGTCGCCGGCTACCAGCGCTTTCATCATTACCTTGCCATTTTGTTTCCTTGCATAACTGGCAAAAGTATCGATTGGCATCGCGTGACTGAACAAGTGGCCCTGTACAAGATCGCAACCCTGCGCCGCCAGCACCTCGTATTGCCTTTGGTTTTCCACACCCTCGGCGACCACCCTTTTCCCGAGACCGTGACTCATGGCGATAATCGCGCGGGTGAGTTTCTGCGGGGTCTCGGCCCGGTCGATCTCATGCACAAAACTACGATCGATTTTGATGGTCTGCACAGGGTAGCGGCGTAAATAGCCCAACGCCGAATAGCCCGTTCCAAAATCATCGATGGCCAGGCGAATTTCATGGCGGCATAGCTCCTCAAGAACCATTTTAATGCGCTGCACCTCTTCGAGAAGCAGGCTTTCAGTAATCTCGAGCTCCAGAAACCGCGGATCAAGCTTATGACGATCAAGAATTGCCAGGACCTCGTTGACAAAGCCGGGCTCATTAAACTGCCGCGGCGAAACATTTACCGCGATGCTCTCCAATTCGATCCCCTTCGTTCGCCAGGCGATCATGGCCCGGCATGCCTCGTTTAACGCGGCATAACCCAAGGGCACGATCAGTCCGGTTTCCTCGGCGACCGGGATGAACTCATCGGGCGATGTTCCTCGCTCGCTGGAAACCGGCCAGCGCATCAACGCCTCCGCGCCGACAACCTCCAGCGTCTGCGAATCCAGTAGCGGTTGAAAATGTAATTTCATTCCGTTGCTCTCTACAACGACGCGCAGCTGACTTTCCAGTTTTACTCTGCGCACTGCGGCCAGGTTCATTTCCTCCTGGAAAAACATGCATTGGTCACGCCCCGCTTCCTTGGCACGATACATAGCTGTGTCGGCGTTGCGCAGCAACTCTTCCACCGATCCACCATCACCCGGAAACAGAGTTACACCGATACTTGCACTGATAAAATGCTGGCTACCATCGATCGTGAATGGTTTTTGCAGGCTTTCAAGGATTTCCTTGGCGATACGACCCGCGTCTTCCTCACCTTCAATCGAGGAAAGCAATATTGTAAATTCGTCACCGCCCAGTCGGGATATGAGATCGCTATCACGTACCCGCTCACTCAATCGGCCGGCGACTTTGCGAATTAATTCGTCACCGGCACTGTGTCCGCGAACGTCATTGATTATCTTGAAATTATCCAGATCGATGAACAACAGCGCGAGTGTGCCGCGATCCCTCGCCGCCCTGCGAATTTCCAGTTCGAGACGTTGTGCGAATAGTTGCCTGTTAGCCAGGCCCGTGAGGTTGTCGAAGTGCGCCTGGTGGTACAACTGCTCGTCACGTTCGACTGTTGCCATTGCCAACGCGAGGCGTCCGCATACCTCCGACGCCTGGTGCATGAGTTCAGATCCCAGTTCAAGAGACTGCAGGTAGCCCAGGGTCAAAACACCGTATAGTTGCTTACCCTTTATGATTGGCACGCAAAACATGCTTTTGGCGCCATCATGGATCAGAGCCCGGCAAAAATCCGGCGGCTTATCCTGATCCAGGAATATTCCTGCCTGAGCGTCCTTGAACATCAGCTCAAGATCACGGTCGATTTTTATCCGTTTGGTTATGCTTTCGTCCTCGCCTGTCAGCATCGTGTAAATTTTAGCCATTTTAGGTGCAGCCCGATCCAGCACGGTAACTACCGCGTTATCACAGGGTACGATGTCGCGCAGTCGTGA
>JAPUHG010000060.1 GCA_027297845.1 Gammaproteobacteria bacterium
GACCAATTGGGCCGGGAGCTCGAAAAGCCCGGTATTCTCAGTATTTTCAGCGGCTTTGTCAATGCTGGAAAAGAAAACAAAAAGGGGTCAGATTTATTTTTTTGCTTCCAAGGACGCTAATTAATCAGATTTGGATTGAAAAATAGATCTGACCCCTTTTTGTTCTTATTTCTCGGCTAATATTGCGGCCATGCACCGGAAAGCAGAGCAATGAGCCGTAGTCTTTTTCGATCCACTTCGGTGGTCGGCGGCATGACCCTGCTATCGCGGGTTTTCGGCCTGCTGCGGGACATGGTGTTTTCCCGGTTTTTTGGCGCCGGCATGGTCATGGACGCCTTTTTTGTGGCGTTCAAGATCCCCAACTTCATGCGTCGCCTGTTTGGCGAGGGTGCTTTTTCCCAGGCTTTCGTCCCCGTCCTATCGGAATACAAGACCACCCGCAAACCTGAGGAAGTGCGCGAGCTGGCCGAGGCCACCGCCGGGACATTGGGGCTCCTGTTGTTGGTTATCACCATCGTTGGCGTGCTTGCCGCACCAGTATTGATCGTGTTCTTCGCCCCCGGCTGGTTTATGGACGAGCCCGACAAGTACACGCTGGCGACATCGATGCTGCGGCTGACCTTTCCCTATTTATTGTTCATATCGTTGACCGCGCTTGCTGGCGGGATTCTGAATACCTACGGACGGTTTGGTTCGCCAGCCTTTACGCCGGTATTGCTGAACCTGGTCCTGATCGGGTTTGCGATCTTGGTGGCCCCGGCCAGCGCCAACCCGGGCGTCGCTCTTGCCGCCGGTGTTTTCGTAGCCGGTCTGGTTCAATTATTGTTCCAGGTACCGTTTCTCTGGCGCATCGGCTTCCGACCGAGATTTCGTTGGGGAGGTTCCCACAAAGGCGTGCGCAAGATAGGTCGGCTGATGTTGCCCGCACTGTTTGGCTCGTCGGTTGCGCAGGTTAACCTGTTGTTGGACACCCTGATCGCCTCCTTTCTGATAACCGGCAGCATCAGCTGGCTGTATTACTCGGACCGGTTGATGGAATTTCCGCTGGGCGTGTTCGGCATCGCGCTGGCGACGGTCATTCTTCCCGGGTTGTCAAAAAATCATGCCAGTCAGGAAAAGGAAGAGTTTTCGGCGATGCTGGACTGGGCGCTTAGGCTGGTTTGCCTGATTGCGGTACCGGCGGCGATCGGCCTGCTGGTCCTGGCCAAACCCATGCTGGCGACTATTTTTCAATACGGCGCATTCGATGGGCGGGATGTGCATATGGCCGGCTATAGCCTGATGGCCTACGCGCTGGGATTGCTCGGATTTACCCTGGTCAAGGTGCTGGCGCCGGGATATTTTTCTCGTGATGACACCAAAACGCCAGTCCGAATAGGCCTGATCGCCCTGGCAGTCAACCTGGCGCTGAACCTGTTTTTCGTCATCACGATGACGCAAACGGGGTTCGAAGCGCCGCATGCCGGCCTGGCCCTGGCGACATCGTTGGCGGCTTTCGTCAACGCCAGCCTGCTTTATCGGGGGTTACGGCGAGAGGGCGTCTACCGACCCGGTCCTGGCTGGAACGGCCTGATCCTGAAAGTCCTGCTTGCCAGTGCGCTAATGGCGATCGGTATCGCTTACCTCGCGGGGCCACTGGACCCATGGCTGGCTGCGACCGGTGCCAAGCGCGCATTTTGGCTTTTGGGTTGCGTGGTGGCGGGCGCCGTCGTCTATTTTTCAGTGCTTGCCACGCTGGGTATCAGGCCCGCTAATTTCCGCAGTGGTTTGCGTGGGAAAAGCGGCGGCCCTTCCGTATAATCTTGCGCTTTTGAGCGATACCTGATGGAGTTTTTCCGTGGCCTGCACAGTTTGCCGCCCGCCGCCGAGTCGGGGCCGGGGCCCTGTGTTGCAACCATCGGTAATTTCGATGGTGTACATCGTGGTCATCTGCAGGTTGTCCGTGCGCTGAAAAAAGAAGGGGAAAGGCAGGAGCTGCCGGTTGTGGTTGTGGTCTTCGAGCCCACGCCACAGGAGTTCTTTGCAGGCGATCGATCGCCAGCGCGTTTGACGCGCTTTGGTGAGAAATACCATCTGCTTGAAAAAGCGGGCGTGGACAAGCTGATATGCCTCAGGTTTGACAGCGAATTATCGGCGATGGGTCCGGGGAAATTTGTGCAGCGTTTATTGATTGACGGTATGCAGCTAAAGCACCTCGTGGTCGGCGATGATTTTCGTTTTGGCAAGGACCGCGCGGGTGATTTCAAATTCCTGGTGGCAGCCGGGGAGCAGGCTGGTTTCGCGGTCGAGAAAACGGACAGCTTCGTACTGGATTCTGTGAGGGTCAGCAGCAGCGGTATTCGCCAGGCGCTGAAGCAGGGCGATCTGGCCCAGGCAGAGCGCTGGCTGGGCAGGCCATATGGCATGAAAGGCAGGGTGATCGAGGGTGAAAAACTGGGGCGCAAGCTGGGTTTTCCAACCGCCAATATTCATCCGCGGCGGACTGTGTGCCCGGTGCACGGTATTTACGCGGTTCGGGTGAACGGTGCGGGGCTGGCTCAGTGGCCCGGTGTGGCGAGTATTGGCAGCCGACCGACGGTGACCGATGGAGAGGAAATCGTATTGGAGGTGCACCTGTTCGGTTTCTCGGGCAATCTTTACGGTGAATCGCTGGAAGTATTGTGGCTACACAAGCTTAGGGAAGAAAAGCACTTTGCGAGTCTCGAAGCGTTAACGGAAGAAATGAAAAATGACGCCGACCTGGCGAGAAAGTTGTTGGGCATAGATAAGGAATATGCAGGGAACTGATGTGACGGAATACAAAGACACGATCAATCTGCCGAAAACGGCTTTCCCAATGAAGGCGAACCTGGCCAATCGCGAACCCAAAATGCTCCAGCAATGGCAGGAGCGGCAGCTGTACCCGAAATTGCGCGAGATCGCCAAAGGCAGGCCGCGGTTTCTGCTGCTCGATGGGCCGCCATACGCAAATGGCCCGATCCACATCGGGCACGCACTCAACAAGATACTCAAGGATATAATCGTCAAGTGCCGAACGCTTGACGGGTACGATGCGCCGTATATTCCCGCGTGGGATTGCCATGGCTTGCCGATCGAGCTGCAGGTCGAGAAAAAGAAGGGTCGGGTCGGACAGAAAATCGATGCGCGGGCGTTTCGCCAGGCCTGCCGTGACTATGCGCAAAAACAAATCGATGGGCAGCAAAAGGATTTTATTCGCCTCGGCATAATGGGCGATTGGGAAAACCCATCGTATACGATGCATGCATCTTACGAGGCGGCCCAGCTCAGGGGTTTTGCCAAAATTCTGGCCAACGGGCATGTCTACAAAGGCTACAAACCGGTGCACTGGTGTCTGGATTGTCGCTCCGCACTGGCGGAGGCCGAAGTCGAATACCAGGACAAGACCTCGCCCGGTATCGATGTCCGCTTCGCGGCCGTGGATGCGTCGGCCATCAACGCGCTGTGCGGTGTAAGCGACGATGTCGCGGTGGATATCCCGATCTGGACGACGACGCCATGGACATTGCCCGCCAACCAGGCGGTGGCCGTACACCCGGAACTTGACTATGTACTGGTCGAGTCGGGTTCGGGTGAGGCGCGCCTGCTGTTGGCAGCGGGTCTGTTGGAATCGGCAATGCAGCGCTATAGCGTTGAAAATTACAAGGTTATCGGAAGATGCATCGGTGCCGATTTAAGGGGGCAATTGCTTCAGCATCCGTTTTATCAGCGTCAGGTCCCGGTGATCGCCGGCGACTATGTCACTTTGGAGGCGGGCACGGGCGCTGTGCACACTGCGCCAGGTCATGGTCAGGAAGATTTTGCCGCCGGTGTCGAAAATGATCTGCCGCTGGAAAATCCGGTCGGTGCTAATGGTTGTTTCATCCCGGGCACGCCGCTGGTTGAAGGTCAGCATGTGCTCGCGGCAAATGATTTTATTATCGAGCTGTTAAAAGAAAATGGGGCGCTACTTTGCTTGCAACCGGTTGCGCACAGTTACCCGCATTGCTGGCGGCATAAGTCGCCATTGATTTTTCGCGCGACACCGCAATGGTTTATCGGCATGGACCAGGCCGGCCTGCGGCAGCAGGCTCTTGCTGAAATTACTACCGTAGACTGGATACCCGACTGGGGCGAGGCCCGGATCGAAGGGATGGTCGTTGGCCGGCCCGACTGGTGCATTTCCAGGCAAAGAACCTGGGGCGTGCCGATTCCCCTTTTCATTCACAAGGACACCGACGAGTTGCATCCGGACACTCAAGCGCTGATTGCCAAGGTGGCTGGGCTGGTCGAAAAAGATGGCATAGAAGCCTGGTTCGAATTGGATGTTCGAGAATTGCTTGGGGACGATGCCGCTGACTATGTACAGGTGCGCGACATCGTCGATGTCTGGATGGACTCGGGGATGATGCATCACTGTCTGGTTGGCACGCGGCCTGAGACCAAGCCACCGGCCGAGCTCTACCTGGAAGGTTCGGATCAGCACCGTGGCTGGTTCCAGTCCTCTTTGCTGACCTCAGTTGCGATGACAGGAAAGGCGCCCTACAAGCAAGTGCTGACCCATGGATTTACTGTCGACGAAAACGGCCGGAAAATGTCGAAATCGCTGGGCAACACGATCGCACCCCAGGAAGTGGTCAATGTCATGGGTGCCGATGTCTTGCGGCTTTGGGTTGCGGCGACCGATTATCGTGGCGAAATCAGCGTATCCGACGAGATTCTGAAACGCGCCGCCGATTCCTATCGTCGGATTCGCAATACCTTCAGATTCCTGCTGGGTAATCTCGATGGTTTCGATCCGGCTACGGACATGCTGCCGGTCGATCAATGGCTGGCCCTGGATCGGTGGGCGCTGGACAGGGCCATCGCGCTGCAGGAGGAAGTCGTTCAGGCCTATCACGACTATGAATTTCACCTGATCCACCAGAAAGTCCACAATTTCTGCGCCAAGGATATGGGTGGTTTTTATCTCGATATCATCAAGGACCGCCTGTACACGACGCCACGGGATGGCAGGGCTCGCCGGTCGGCACAATGTCTAATGTTTCATATCGCCGAAGCGATGGTTCGCTGGCTGGCGCCAATTATCAGTTTCACCGCCGAAGAAATCTGGGAGAACCTGCCCGGGCCACATGCCGAGTCGGTGTTTTTCTCCACCTGGTATGAGTGGCCGAAACTCCCGGCCAAGGATGCAGGACTCGACTGGGACCGGCTGATCGCGGTCAGCGACGCAGTTGATCGGGAGCTCGAGCGCTTGCGCGATGAGCGTGTCATCGGTTCATCGCTGGCCGCAAAGGTCGATCTGTATTGTGATGAGGAATTGCGGCTCGTTTTGACCCAACTGGGTGAAGAGCTACGCTTCTTGTTGCTGACATCGGAGGCCCGCGTGCACGAGCTGAGCGCGGCTCCTGGTGGTGCAAAAGAGGCGAGTAGTGGACTATTGTTGGTTGTCGGTGCGTGCGAACATGACAAGTGTGTGCGATGCTGGCACCGCCGCCCCGAAGTGGGCAGCAACCCGGAACACCCGGAAATCTGTGATCGTTGTGTCGGGAATATTTCCGGTTCACCCGAAAATCGGCAATACGTATGAGCAAGAACTCGGCTGCACGTGAAACCGCGACGCACTGGCTTTGGCTGGTTCCACCGATTGTCATGGCCGACCAGTTAAGCAAATGGCTGATTAGCGAATACCTGGAACTGTATAGCCGCATTGATTTGTTATCGATACTGGCGCTAACGCGACTTCACAATACCGGTGCAGCATTTAGTTTTCTCGCCAATGCCGGTGGCTGGCAACGTTGGTTTTTCGTCTTGCTGGGCGTCGGCGTCACGGTAATGATCCTGGTATGGCTTAGAAAACTGCCAGCACAGGGCCAGGGTATACTCGCAGCCG
>JAPUHG010000061.1 GCA_027297845.1 Gammaproteobacteria bacterium
GTGTGAAGCTGATCCCGGCGATGGCCGGAAGATCATGTTTCGCGGAGGAGGTCCGAACCGCATTGGCCAGGGGATCGAGGTTGATTAGTGCTGCGTGCATGCGGCGCTGGCGCTGCGCGAAGCTGGCTATGAGACCATCATGGTCAACTGTAATCCAGAAACCGTTTCCACGGATTACGACACCTCGGATCGATTGTATTTTGAATCGTTGACTTTCGAAGATGTCATGGCCATCATCGATATCGAAAAACCAACCGGTGTCATCGTTCAATATGGTGGCCAGACACCGCTGAAACTTGCTCGTTCGCTGGCAGCGGCGGGCGCGCCGATCATCGGCACATCTCCCGATTCTATTGATCTCGCCGAAGACCGCGAACGGTTTCAGAAACTGGTCGAGAAGCTCGGCATCCAGCAACCGCCCAACGGTACGGTTCGCAATGAAAAGGAAGCGCTCGAGGTTGCCAAAGATGTGGGTTACCCGCTGATCGTGCGTCCCAGTTACGTACTCGGTGGACGCGCTATGGAAATCGTGTTCAACGACGAAGACCTGATTGGTTACCTGGAGGACGCGGTGCAGGTGTCCAATGACAGCCCGGTGTTACTGGATCGGTTCCTGGATCTCGCGGTCGAAGTGGATATCGACGCCATTTGTGATGGCGAGCAGGTCTTTGTCGCTGGTGTCATGGAGCATATCGAGCAGGCGGGCGTTCATTCTGGTGATTCGGGTTGCTGTCTTCCGCCGAACACGCTGAGCGAGGAGATCCAGGCCGATCTGAAGCGGCAAGTTGTGGATCTGGCGCTCGCCCTGAATGTGAAGGGCCTGATGAATACGCAATTCGCGATCCAGAATGGTTCGATTTTCATTCTTGAAGTCAATCCGAGGGCATCGCGAACGGTGCCATTTGTATCCAAGGCGATTGGTCTGCCGATCGCGAAAATCGCAGCCCGGGTCATGGCCGGCGAATCGCTGACCGATCAGGGTATACAAGGTGAGTGGAGGCCGCCGTTTTTCTCAGTCAAAGAGTCGGTATTCCCATTCGACAAGTTTCCTGAATCCGATCCGATACTCGGGCCGGAGATGCGCTCAACAGGTGAGGTGATGGGTAGTGGCAGGAGCTTCGGAGAGGCCTATGCCAAAGCGCAGCTGGCTTCGGGTGTTTTGCTGCCAACCGCGGGTACTGCCTTGCTCAGCGTTCGTGACCAGGATAAACCCGCGGCGGCTGAGCTGGCGCGTGAGCTTATTGACCGCGGCTTCGATATCGTGGCGACCCATGGCACGGCGAGTGCACTGGAGGCCGAGGGCATTGCCTGCCAGCATGCCAACAAGGTTCACGAAGGGCGACCACATATTGTCGATATGATCAAAAACCATGAGATCACGCTGATCGTGAATACCACGGAAGGCAAACAAGCCATCCACGAATCGCACTCAATCCGCAGCGAAGCGGTCCACCAGAAAGTCACTTATTACACGACGGTTTCCGCGGCCAGGGCGACTTGCGAAGCCATGGACCACCAGCATGAGCTCGCGGTATTCTGCCTGCAGGATCTGCACCAGGAGGTGCAAGTATGAGTAAGGTTGCGCTGACCGTTGAAGGTGCAAAGAGGCTTCGTGAAGAGTTGAAAAAGTTGAAAACTGAGGATCGTCCGCGGGTTATCAAGGCGATCGCGGAGGCCAGGGCCCATGGAGACCTGAAAGAGAACGCCGAATACCACGCAGCCAAAGACCAACAGGGTTTTATCGAGGGCCGTATCAAGAACATCGACGGCAAGTTATCGCATGCTCAAATTATCGATGTCACCGAACTCCCAAATTCCGGCCGCGTTGTTTTTGGCACGACTGTCGATCTGGTTGACAAAGATAGCGGTGAAAAAACCGTGTACCAGATCGTCGGCGAAGACGAAGCGGATATTCGTTCCGGCAGGTTGTCTTATTCCTCACCTATCGCCAGGGCGTTGATCGGCAAGGAGGCCGGGGATGTCGTCGATGTCCGGACGCCTGGCGGTGACCGCTCCTACGAAATCACCAAGGTGCGCTACGTCTGAGCGTCGTATCTTTTTGATCGCCCGCCAGGTCGTGTTGAGCCTGTGGGTGGGCAGTCTCTGGACCGTGGGCTACCTCGTTGCGCCCACTTTGTTTGCGGTCTTGGATGACCGCCATCTTGCCGGTGAAATCGCGGGCCAGTTATTTTTCGCAGAAACCTGGCTTAGCCTGATTTGTGCCACCTTTATCCTGGCACCCGATCTCATTCGGAATTTCCGCCAGGCATTTTTCCGGGTGGACAACATGCTGGTGATTTTGAGCGTGGTTTTTTTGGCAGGCATGCAATGGGGTGTGCGACCGTTGGTCGATGCTTCGCGCCTGGCAGATGGCAGCAGCGGGCCTAATTTTGCGATGTGGCATGGAGTTGCCGCGGGAATGTACTTGTTGGCCAGCCTCAGTGCATTACTCGTGTTGTGGCGATCAGCTTCAGGCGGGGATAACGATGCCCGTTAGCTCTGGATTCGTGCGATAGAAAATCGCAGTGTTGCCAATGCGCTGAACCAGTTCTGCCTTGCAGGCCTGGCAGATACGTTGAATGAATTCGTCTCGCATAGCACTATCGCCGACCCTGATCCGTATTTTTATCAACTCGTGGCTGGCGAGCGCCTGCTCGATTTCGGCGCTAACCGTGTCGCTGAGACCGCTGCCACCAATCCATACCACCGGCTTGAGGCCATGGGCACGGCCGCGTAGAAATTTTTTCTGTGCATCCTTTAACATGCGTGGATTATAGGGGCGAGCATGGCAAAACGCAGCAAAAGCAGTTCCCGCTGGATGCAGGAGCACCTGAAGGATGAGTACGTCCTGCGAGCGCAGAAAGAGGGTTGGCGATCACGCGCCGTCTATAAGCTCATGGAAATCCAGGAAAAAGAGAAACTGCTTCGACCGGGAATGACGGTAATCGACCTCGGGGCGGCGCCCGGTGGCTGGAGCCAGTACGCGACCAGCCTGCTGGATGGTCGCGGGTCGATCCTGGCGCTGGACCTGCTGGCGATGGATTCCTTGCCGGAGGTTGAGTTTATTCAGGGTGATTTCACCGAGCAGGCGGTCCTCGAGCAGTTGCTGGAGCGACTCGGCGAACGCAAAGCCGATCTTGTAATGTCGGATATGGCCCCCAATATGAGCGGAATGAACGCGGTAGATCAGCCCCGCGCGATTTATCTTGCGGAGTTGACCCTCGATCTGGCCCAAAAGGTACTAAAACCGGGCGGTTTCATGCTGGTCAAGCTGTTTCACGGCCAGGGATTCGATGAATACGTGGCTACCGTGAAAAAGGGCTTTGGCAGGGTAAAAGTGAGGAAACCCAAGGCTTCCAGGCCGCGCAGCCGTGAGACCTATCTGCTGGCGGGAAACTATGGCTTGTAGTAGGGTCTAATTAACTGAAAGCGGCCGAAAAGGCTGCAACGGGCCGGGTGGCCAGGGGCTTGTTTTGAGCGATTTTACTAAACAGTTATTGCTTTGGGTCAGCATT
>JAPUHG010000062.1 GCA_027297845.1 Gammaproteobacteria bacterium
GTGGTGATGCGCCGACCCAACCCCTTTTCCGCCAACGCGACGAAATCGGCCAGCGTCAGGTCAAAATCGTTGGTGAGGTGATAGATCTTCCCGCCGGCTAAAAATCGTGTTGCGGCACGTACGGCGCCATCCGCTACCGAACTGGCGTGTACTACTGACAGCGTTGTGCGGCCACCGCCAAACAACGGAAATACTCCGCGCGTTAGCAAAGGAGCGATCCGCGGCAGGAACTGACGATCGTGCCTGCCATACATTACCGGCGGTCGAATTATGCAACCCCAGATTCTGCCTCTGCTGTGGGCTGAAAGGATGAGTTTTTCGGCGTCCTGCTTGGAGCGGCCATAGACATCGATTTGTGGCAGTTTGGGTAGTGGGACAGACTCGTCGGTGGGTTTTTCATAGTACCGGTCACGGCCAAATACTGACGTTGTACTGATGTGGACTACCCTGGCCCCGGCATCGGAAGCTGCCTGCACCAGGTTGGAGGTGCCGCCTACGTTGCCAGTCCAGAACGAGTCTGGGTTATCGCCTGTTCCAATTGTTGCCGCCGTGTGAAAAACGACATCCTGACCTCGCATGGCTTTTTCCAGCGAACCAGAATCCAGGATATCGCCCTGGATCAGCGTTCCGCCGATTTCCTCGACCCATGCACACCGTGCCGGGTTGCGAACCAAAGCGGCAACGCGCCATCCATCGGTGTGCAGTCGCTTGACGATATAGGAGCCCAGCATTCCGCTGGCTCCGGTTACCAGCGCAGATTTCATAATTGATCCTCGCCGGAAGCCGGCAGTGCGTAGGCAACGACGTAATCGCCCAGTGATGAGTGCATGAGGGCGTGACCACCGGCAGCAATGACCAGAAACTGGCGACCGCCGGGGCGGGTCCGGTAGGTCATGGGCGTCGCCTGTGCTGACGCGGGGAGCGTTTCTTCCCAGACGAGCTGACCGCTGGCGAGGTCGAACGCTCGGATGCGGCGGTCCATCGTGGCGGCAATAAAAACCAGGCCGCCACTAATGATCGCCCCGCCAAGATTGGGTGATCCCCAGGGTGCCGGCGAAGGTAACCCCACCAGGTCGCGCATCGTCCCCAGTGGGATCTCCCAGCGCAGTTCGCCGGTGCGGGCATCGATGGCGTGCAACATCCCCCAGGGAGGAGGGCTGCAAGGGACACCTAGTGGTGACAGCAGGACCGAACGACGGACACCGTATTGGGCGGGCGCCTGTTCCGCGATGGCGGACTGGTCATCAATACTGGTGGCCGCCATGGCGAGTTGATTCCTGGGAATCAATGTCAACACCGTGGCAATCCGGTTGGTGTTGGTAACGATGACTTCCCCGACCGGATCGTAGGCGATGCCACCCCAACTGTTGCCACCGAGGAATCCCGGGAAAACGATGGTTCCCTGCAGACTGGGTGGGGCGAAGATTCCGTCGTGGCGGAGGCTGATAATTTTCTTTCGGCAAATCGAACGATCGATGGGCGTCAGGCCCCAGGCATCGTCAGGGGAAAGCCCTTCTGGTCCCAGCGGCCGCGGCAGCAGGGGTACCGGTTGGGTCGGCCAGGCGAACTCGCCCGGCATATCGCTGGCAGGAACCGGTTGCTCAATAACGGGGAACAACGGCTCACCGGTGTCGCGATGAAGAAAATACAAATACCCCATCTTCGTGCCCTGCACGACGGCCGGAATGCTCTCGCCACCACGGGAAATTGTTATCAGCGCGGGAGGTGAAGCCAGGTCGTAATCCCACAGATCGTGATGAACGATCTGGTAATGCCAGACGACTTCGCCGGTCGATGCACGCAAGGCAACCAAGGAATTGGCGTAAAGGTTTTTTCCTTCACGCAAACCTCCCCAGTGATCGGGGCTTGCGCTGCCTGTCGGTACAAATATCAGGTCGCGTTCTTCATCGACGGTCATCGTCGCCCAGGTGTTCGCAGCCCCGGCCGGAATTTCCGCGCCGTCATCATTAATACCGCTGACGCCGGTCAGTGGTTCCCAACTCCAACGCAACTGTCCGTTGCGTGTATCGAAAGCACGCACCACGCCGCTGGGCGAAGCTACTACCTGGCTATCAATAATTTTTGAGCCGACGATGACCAGATCGTTAACGATTGCCGGTGGCGCCGTTTGTTTATACAAATGCCGCTTGCCCTGCAGGCGGGCGACCCCATCGCCAAGATCAATCCGGCCGTGGTTGCCAAAATCTGTGCAAAGTGCGCCGGTTTTCGAATCCAGTGCAAAAAGATACGCATCGAAGGCGGCGAGAAATATTCGTCGCTGACATGGCTGGCCGGACTTTCTGGATTCATCCAGCCAGGTCGAGACACCGCGCGTGGCCGCCATGATGTGACTGGGATCGCTGCGATCGATGTTTGCATCGAATGCCCAAAGCTCTTCACCGGTTTCAGCGTTAAGAGCGATGACTCGGCTGTAGGGTGTTGGAATGAAAAGTGTTGCGTCGACCATCAACGGAGTGGCTTCGAATGCCGTTCCAACCAGGCCATCCTGACCGTCATTGACATCGCCGGTGCGATAAGTCCAGGCAAGCTCGAGCGTGGTTACATTGTCCCGATTGATGTCGGCTAACGGCGAATAGTGTGTGCCTTGTAGGCCATCGCTGGTTGGCCAGTCTGCGGACATCGATGAGTCGGCAAATGCCGTGAGCAGCAAGGCGGGCATTTCTTCGCTAACGGAAATCGCGATGAACGAACTGACCGCCAGGCCAAAACCGATGCTGTATTTCGTCAACTTTCCAGGTTTCATGTCGCATTCCTTTTGCTATCGGCGGCGGCCTTTCTCGCTGCAGGGTTAACGATGCGGCCTGCCTGCTTACGCCTTGCGTACAGGGGACTTACAAATGTCTTACAGAAGTAGAAAACCATTACTAATCAATTGATTAGAAGATCCCGGCATGGGCAATACTGGGAACGCTCGCGACCGAAATATCAGTGGGTCGCGTGGGCGTGACCAGGTAGGCGTAGCTCTCGACCCGGTTTTCATCGTCAAAATTGACCACGAATTTCGGCGGCTTTGGCATCCGCATTTGAGCCTCGGTGGCATAGGTGAAATTATCCGTGGCAAGCATGGAGGACAGGCGGTTCTGGCCCCGTGCGTAACGGATATCGGACTTGAGATCGTGGTAGGCCCAGGACTTTTTCTGATTCACGCCAAAGGAAATGGCTATGGGTTTCCCCATGATCTCGGAAACCTCTTTACTGGACATTCCAATCTTGACGTATTTGTTGGATGTTTCGGGCACGCTCATATTGCTCGCGCACGCACCAAGTTGGGTACAAACCAATATTGCTAGTGTAATTTTCCTGATCATGACTACCTCCGGTTGCGTTTTGGTTCACGCATGTCGCTGTTTGTTTGCGACTACGAAGGTAGGGGCCGCGGACTTACCGCAGCATTACGGTGGGCTTACATCGGGCTTACAGTTTTTGCTGATGTTTGTTTTCGGGTCAGGAGTCTGCCCCACAAAACAGACCTATGCCCGGCAGGCTCCATTCGTTATTCCTCTGTCTTATTTGACGGAAATGATCGAACTCCTTTGCAACAGGTATACTGGGGGTCACGTGCATCCGCGGAAACACTTCGGAGTGGAAAAGCCATGACAGAATCCAGCCAATTAAACACGGTTGTTATTTACGGAAGCGTTCGCAGAAAACGTCAGGGCATCAAGGCGGCGCGTTTTGTGAATAACAAGTTGCAGGAGCGCGGCCATCTCGTCACGTTGATCGATCCTCACGAGTACCCGCTCCCGTTTCTGGACTTAATGCACAAGGAATATGAGTCGGGCGAGGCACCCGAGGCGATGGAAAAAGTGAGTCAGATTCTCAGACAGGCTGACGGATATATCATCGTTAGTGCCGAATACAACCACAGCATCCCGGCGTCGCTAAAAAACCTGCTCGATCATTTCCAGACCGAGTATCACTACAAACCCAGCGGGATCGTCACTTACTCGGCAGGCCCGTTCGGCGGTGTCCGTGCGTTGGTAAATTTACGCGGGATCCTTGCCGAGCTTGGCACGCCGAGCATACCCAGCGCGTTCCCGATTTCCCAGATTCATAACGCTTTTGATGATGACGGCAAACCGCTGGATCCGGCGTACGACCAGCGTATCGTCAAATTCCTGGATGAGTTTGAGTGGTATGAAAATGCGTTGAAGTATGCACGCGAACACGAAAAATGCAGCGATGAACTGCCGACCCAACAGGCAATGTGCCGGGAATGAGTCTGCGGAATAGCGGCGCCTGCTCGCAGATAGCCGGTCGGTGCGAAATCCAGTGAAATTCAGGGTGATGAAAGGCGTCTTAATTGTATCGATACTGATGCAGTTAGGGGCCTGCGCGAGTTCACCTGGTGTTACCAAGGGAGAGCAAGGCGAAGCAGACACACAGGAACGTTCCCCGGCCGATCCCTGGGAGCCAATGAACCGCGGTATTTACGCCGTCAATCGTGGACTGGACAAGGTCACCTTAAAACCTCTTTCCCAGGGCTACAAAAAAGTAACGCCGAATTTCGCACGCCGAGGCATCTCGAATTTCTTCGCCAACCTCGGA
>JAPUHG010000063.1 GCA_027297845.1 Gammaproteobacteria bacterium
CAGGCGATATTGGTCGTCAATGTAGCCAGCGAGTGCGGGTATACCCCTCAATATGAAGGGCTGGAAGCGATGCACCAGGAAATGGGCAGCATGGGTCTGATCGTGCTTGGCGTTCCCTGTAACCAGTTTGGCGCCCAGGAGCCGGGTAGCAATGAGGAGATTCTCAGGTTCTGCGAGGAAAAATACTCGGTGAGTTTTCCGCTGGCGGCCAAAATCGAGGTTAATGGCCCGGACAGACACCCGCTTTATGCCTGGCTGACCAGCGAGGAAAATGGTTGCCCGGGTGACCTCGAGTGGAATTTTGAGAAATTCCTGGTAGATGCGGAAGGATCGCTTAGAGCGCGTTATCCATCGGCGACGAAGCTCAATGACGCGGGCTTGATGGTCGATCTGGCGGCCATCCTGTAGGAGCGCGTTCTTGCGGAAACCGCCGGCAGCCCGGCGGACTCAGGACTGCTAATCAGTGGCAATTTTGCCGGCGGCCATTTAAGATTTCGCGACCTGTGCAACATGGCGCTGACACCACCGACCCCGATGGAGAGATAAATGCTGACAGGAAAAAGACTTATCATGGCAGTGTTAATGCTGTTGCCCCTCAGTGCGATGGCGGATGGGGATGCAAAAAATGGCCGGGCGCTGACCAACACCTGCCTAGGATGCCACGCGATCGAAAATTACAGAACAGTTTACCCGATGTATAAAGTGCCAAAACTGGGTGGTCAGAATGCAGCCTATATCGTTGCCGCGCTTAAGGCCTATCGAGATGGTGGACGGCCGAACAAGACCATGCATGCGCAGGCGGCGACCCTGAGCGACCAGGAGATGGCCGATGTGGCGGCCTATTTTGCCAGCCGGTTTGCAAACTAAGGGCTAACAATAATGAGAAAACACGGAACTCAGCTTTTCCTGGGACTCCTTGGCGCGTTGCTGCTTGCTTCGACAGCCTTTGCGGGCGGGGATGTGGCCGCTGGCGAGCAGAAGGCTGCGGTTTGCGCCAGTTGCCATGGGGCCACAGGTGAATCGATCGCGCCAGATTATCCGGTTCTTGCCGGCCAGCATCAAAGCTATCTCGAGCATGCTCTCAAAGCCTACCGCAGCGGGGCGAGAAACAACCCGATCATGGCGGCTTTTGTTGCAACGCTGAGCGATGAAGACATAGCCGATCTGTCTGCGTACTTCGCGGCTCAGGAGGGTTTGTTCACCCTAAAAAGGTAACCCATGCAGCCAGAACGACTAAGCCGGTCCAATGCAGTCTGTCTGAATTAAGACTAATCTGCTGCGGCGGCGTGAAATCGGCCCATATTTCCGATCATACTCGTTGCAATGAACCACTATTCGCCTCGAATGATCGAAAATCTTGCCTCGATATTCCACCAGCGTCGCTACGATTGCCTAATCCAGGCAGATTGCAGGCGGCCTGTCAGTCGGATTTTTAGTTTTTGAAGAGTACCCAGCCGATATGACACGAAAGACCGACCAGCCACAGCCCGACATCATCGATCAGGGCAACGGCGTTTTCGCCATCGATACCGGCTATCTCAGACCACGCATGGATGCCAGCCACCTGATTGTGCACCAGGGCCGCGGGGCGTTCGTGGATACCGGTACCGCGCATTCGGTGCCGCTCCTGCTGGCGGCGCTTGGCTGTTGTGGACTAAATCCTGCGGATGTCGACTATGTCCTGCTGACCCATATACACCTCGACCATGCCGGTGGCGCAGGCCCGTTGATGCAGGCGTTGCCAAACGCGACCCTGGTGGTGCATCCGCGAGGCGAACGCCATTTGGTCGATCCTGAAAAACTGATCGCAGGCAGCATCGCGGTATATGGCGAGGAAATGTACCGGCAATTGTATGGCGAATTGCTGCCGATTCCCCAGGAAAGAATCCGCGTAATCGAAGACGGTGAAAAACTGAAACTCGGTGATCGCGAGCTGAAATTTCTGCACACGGCGGGGCATGCACTGCATCACTATTGCATCGTCGATCGGGAAGCGGACGCGATTTTTACCGGCGACAGTTTCGGCGTGTCCTATCGTGAGTTTGATACCGATGCCGGCGCTTTCATCATGCCCACGACGACACCGATACATTTCGATCCCGAGGCCGCACAAAAATCCATAAACCGGCTGCTGACTTACAGCACCAGCCGGATGTTTCTGACTCATTACAGCGCCGTGTCGAATCCGGAAAAACTGGCAGGTGACTTACACGCCGATATCGATACCTTTGTTGAGATTACTCGCAATAATGCGGCCAGCGACGATCCTCATGCGGCGATCGTCGCCGAGTTGTATGATTATCTGGATCGAAGACTGGATAGGCACGGTTGCCAACTAAGCCAGGAAGAAAGGCATCGGCTGCTCGACCCGGATATCGAGCTCAATGCACAAGGGCTGGAGTATTGGCTGGATTATGAAATGCGGGGCTAGCAGAAAACCGTAATGGAAAAATTTAAAGCTTTTCGAATTCACAAAGATGGCGAGAAAATAAGAGGCAGATTTGATGAACTGACCCTCGACGATCTGAGCGCAGGCGAGGTCGTTATCGAGTCGTCTTTCTCGGGTATCAACTATAAAGACGCACTGGCGGCGACCGGGGCCGGCAAAATCCTGCGAAAATTTCCGCTGGTTGGCGGCATTGACGTGGCCGGCACGGTCATCCACAGCGATGACGGCCGTTACTCGGAAGGCGACAGCGTCGTGATCACCGGCTGTGGTCTCAGCGAGGAATTTGATGGCGGCTATTCTGAGATCGTCCGCGTCAAAGGCGACAGCGTGATACCGCTGCCGGTTGGTCTCAGCGAACAACAAGCGATGATCCTGGGGACCGCCGGCTTTACCGCGGCGCTGGCGATCATCCGCATGGAGCACAATGGATTGGCGCCGGGTGGCCTGCCGGTAGTGGTGACCGGCGCGACCGGCGGTGTCGGCAGCCTGGCGGTGGACATGCTCACCGGCGCGGGTTACCAGGTCACCGCGGTAACCGGCAAGGCCGACAGCAAGGCTTATCTCGAGGAGCTGGGCACCAGCGAGATTTTGCACCGCGAGCAAATCGATTTTGGCGAGCGACCCATGGAAAAGGCGATCTGGGCCGGTGCTATAGATAATGTCGGTGGAGAAATGCTGACCTGGTTGACGCGCACGATGAGCTGGTGGGGAAGTATTGCCAGCATTGGGCTGGTGGGCGGTCACGAACTGCACACGACGGTAATGCCTTTTATCCTGCGCGGTATCAACATACTGGGTATCAATTCGATGGCGACACCGCGAGAGTTGCGCCTCAAAGTCTGGCAACGGCTGGCTGGCGATCTGAAACCGGCTCACCTGGGACAGATTTGCACCCGGGTCATCGATTTCGATGAGTTACCCGGTTCATTCGACGAATACCTGCACGGCAAAGCCACCGGCCGAAGCATCGTCAAAATCCGCTAAGTCGCCGACGACCCCCCCGCCATTTGGGAAACGGGCCTCCGCTGCGCTAACATAGCCGCCCTTTTCGCAAGACCGTTGAATCAACGGTGGCACTCCGGAGATGGCGACAGCATGAGCAAGAAACATTCAGCAGGCGAACGCCTTTGGCAGGCCATCGGCGAGGAGAGCCCGCTCCAGGTCGTGGGCACCATCAATGCCTTTAGCGCATTGCAGGCTCAAAAGGCTGATTTCAAAGCGATTTACTTGTCCGGTGCCGGTGTCGCGAACGCCTCTTTCGGTTTTCCCGATCTGGGCATCACCAGTCTCAACGACGTCTGTGAAGATGTGCGCAGAATCTGCGGGGTGGTCGATCTGCCGCTGTTGGTCGATGCCGATACCGGCTGGGGCCAGGCGTTCATGGTTGCGCGTACGGCACACGATTTATGCGTGGCCGGTGCGGCCGGTCTGCACATGGAAGACCAGGTGGGTGCCAAGCGTTGCGGTCACCGGCCGGGCAAGGAACTGGTAGCGGCCGATGAAATGGCGGACCGAATCAAGGCGGCGGTGGATGGTCGCCCGGACGATCGATTCGTGATCATGGCCCGCACCGACGCCCACGCGGTTGAGGGGCAGCAAGCAGCGATCGACAGGGCGATGAGCTATGTTGAGGCCGGCGCTGACATGATTTTTGCCGAAGCGCTGACTGAGCTTGACGAATATCGCGCATTTGTCTCGCAGGTTGGCGCGCCGGTCCTGGCCAATATCACTGAGTTTGGCAAAACGCCATTGTTTACGATCGAGGAACTGCGCGAAGTGGGTGTGCAACTTGCCTTGTATCCGTTATCGGCTTTCCGGGCCATGAGCAAGGCCGCCGAGCGTGTCTATGGTGTCTTGCGTCAGCAAGGCACACAAAAAAGCTGCACAGACACCATGCAGACCCGCGATGAGCTATACGACGTTCTGAATTATCACGAATACGAGCGCAAACTGGACGAGCTGTTTGCGGAAGGGAAATCCTGAGGTCAAGGCCCGAGTAATTGGAGAACGAGAATGAGTGAGAAGAAAAAAGGCGGCGGCCTGGCCGACATAGTAGCTGGCGAAACCGCGATTGCAACCGTCGGCAAGGAAGGCGCCGGGCTGACCTACCGTGGATACGACATCGAAGACATGGCGAAAAATGCCACCTTCGATGAAGTTGCCTACCTTTTGCATCACGGCGATTTGCCTACGCGCAGCGAGCTGGACGCGTATCTCGGCAGACTCAAGGGAATGCGCGGCCTGTCGCAACCGCTAAAAGATGTACTCGAAAAAACGCCGGCCGATTCACACCCGATGGATGTGCTGCGTACGGGTTGTTCGGTGCTTGGCAACCTTGAGCCGGAAGGTGATTTTTCCAACCAGGTTGATGTCGCCGACCGCCTGCTCGCCTGTTTCCCATCGATGCTGATGTACTGGCATCGCTATCATACCGATGGCGTGCGTATCGATACTGAAACCGATGACGATTCAGTCGCCGGTCATTTCCTGCACCTGCTGCACGGCAAGCCGCCCAGTGATTTCCATCGCCGGGTGCTGGATATTTCGCTGATTTTGTCCGCCGAGCACTAGTTCAATGCATCGACGTTTACTGCGCGCGTCATCGCCGCGACATTGTCTGATTTTCACTCGGCGGTGACCGGTGCGATTGGCGCATTGCGCGGGCCGTTGCATGG
Source organism: Gammaproteobacteria bacterium (assembly GCA_027297845.1). Lineage (GTDB taxonomy): Bacteria > Pseudomonadota > Gammaproteobacteria > Steroidobacterales > MnTg04 > MnTg04. The sequence goes on from JAPUHG010000063.1 coordinate 5,125, forward strand.
CGGCGCCAATGAAGCCGCGATGGAATTGATCCAGCGCTTCGCGAGCGCGCAAGAGGCGACCGAGGGCACTCTAAAGGCGCTCGCGCAAAAAGAAAAAATCATGGGCTTTGGCCATCGTGTCTATACGACTTCGGATCCGCGCAATGTCGTAATCAAGGAACTGTCGCGACAGTTATCGGAGGAAGTTGGCGATACTCATCTGTACGCAGTATCGGAGGCGATCGACAAGGTGATGTGGGATGAAAAGAAATTATTTCCCAACGCGGACTTTTACTCGGCGACCGCTTATCACTTTATGGGAATCCCGACGCCGTTGTTTACGCCGATCTTCGTCTGTTCGCGGATTACCGGCTGGTCCGCTCACATCATGGAGCAACGCGCCGACAACCGACTGATTCGCCCGGCGGCGGAATACATTGGTCCGGGGCTGCGCGAATGGGTGCCGGTTGCAGAGCGCAAATAGATATTGACCACGCCGGACTGACCGCCCGGCGGTCTTCAGGAGAAAAAATGTCTAGCAGTGATATCCGTTCCGCCAAACGGCCGGAGCCCGATCTCGTATTAACGAAAATCGCCGACTATGTCTGTGACTACCCGGTCGCTAGCGAACTGGCCTACGACACCGCCCGTTATTGCCTGATGGACACCCTGGCCTGCGGTTTTCAGGCCTTGTCATACCCGGCTTGCACGAAGTTGCTGGGGCCGATCGTCCCCGGCGCCACGCTACCCGGCGGCGCGCGCGTGCCCGGCACCAGTTTCGAGCTGGAACCGGTGATGGCGGCGTTCAATGTGGGTGCGCTGATTCGCTGGATGGACTTCAACGACACCTGGCTGGCCGCCGAGTGGGGGCATCCATCGGACAACCTGGGCGGGATTCTGACCATGGCCGATTACCTGAGTCGCCAGGCCGAAGCCAATGGCAAGGAGGCGCTGACCATCCACGACGTGTTGACCGCGATGATCAAGGCACACGAAATCCAGGGTGTTCTGGCGTTGGAGAACAGTTACAACCGGGTTGGTCTCGATCATGTGCTATTGGTGCGAGTGGCGACGGCTGCAGTCGTTACCCGCATGCTGGGAGGTGATCGGGAAACGGTTATCAACGCGGTTTCCAATGCGTGGATCGATGGCTGTGCCCTGCGCACCTACCGGCACGCGCCGAATACGGGTTCGCGAAAGAGCTGGGCGGCCGGCGATGCGACCAGCCGCGGCGTACGCCTCGCGC
>JAPUHG010000064.1 GCA_027297845.1 Gammaproteobacteria bacterium
CGGGGTCGCCCTGAACGAAGTATTTGTCCCGCTGATACAAAAACAGTTTCCGGAAATCCATGATTTCTATCTGCCACCGGAAGGCTGCTCCTATCGCATGGCCGTGGTTAGCATCCGCAAGCAATATGCCGGTCACGCAAAACGCGTCATGATGGGTATCTGGTCGTATCTCAAGCAGTTCATGTACACCAAGATCATCGTTGTTACCGACCATGATGTGGATGTGCGCAACTGGGAAGACGTGATCTGGGCGATCACTACGCGGGTGGACCCGGCCAGGGACACGCTGATTATCGAAAATACGCCGATCGATTACCTGGATTTTGCCTCGCCGGTTTCCGGACTGGGCTCGAAGATGGGGATAGATGCAACCGACAAATGGCCGCAGGAGACCCAGCGGACCTGGGGGCGGCCAATCAGCATGAGTACGGAGGTCATCAAACGGATCGATGAGATCTGGGATCGGCTCGGTATCGAAAAAAGAGGTATTTGAGGAAGCGGTTTGCCAGCGCAAGGCCGACTGAGGCAAACTTGACATAAGATCGCACAAGCAGGCCGGGAGCCTGCCAAACAATAACAAAGGGGACCTTCATGAGACACATCATGGTGATGAACGCGAAAGGCGGCTGCGGCAAGAGCACGCTGGCAACCAACATCGCGACCTATTACGCCGACCAGGGACAGATTGTCGCCTTGGCTGACTACGATCCACAGCAATCCAGTCTCGACTGGCTGGATGAACGTCCCGATTACCTCGATCCTATAGTCGGCGTGCCTGCTTTCGAGAGTGGGTTGCGGCAAGTGCCGAGGAATGCGGATGTGGTGGTTATGGACGCACCTGCCAGGTCTCACGGCCACGAGCTAACGATGCTGATCAAAAACGCCGAAACTATTGTCGTGCCTGTGTTGCCGTCATCTATCGACATCAAGGCGACCCACCGATTCGTCGATGAACTCCGCCATGTCAGCAAGGTCGAGCGGAGACAGGTGCGGATCGGCATCGTTGCCAACCGGGTCAATGAACATACGTTGATTTTCGAGGAACTCGAAGACTATCTGCGCAAGTTACGCATGCCCTACATCGGCAAGCTGCGCGAAGCGCAGAACTACGTACGCGCCTATACGCGCGGCATGGGGATATTCGAGCTACCGGAATACCTGGCGTGGCCCGACTGGGCCCAGTGGGCATCGATTACATCGTGGCTCGATAGCAAGCGCAGTCAACCCTGATTGGCCCGGTTCTCCTCTCGACCTCCTGGAACGAGGGTTTTTCAGCCGCCTGTTACGCTTGGGGCAGTTTTTCGAGTGCCGGCAACCGAGCCGGGCTAACCAGACCGAGACCGTTACGAAATGCCTCGGCGGCTGCAACCGACTCACCGAGCCGTTCAAGCAGCTGGCCGTATAGCTGATAGGTGTCCGGGTCCGGCCGGATGCCGATACTGCTCTCCAGGTAACTGCGCGCCATGCCCCAGAGTTTCTCCTCCATGCAGAGATTACCCGCGGTTTTTAGCAGTACCGGGTCCTCGCTGCGCTCAAGCAGCCAGTTTTCGACCTTTTTTATGCGCTTCGCCGCCGGCGTTTCCAGCTGACCATACAATTCTATGAGCCTGGCATCCCAGCCAGTCCTGACGGCCTTACGCAGCCTCGGTTCCAGGCCATGTCGGCCGCCGTTGATCAGGCCACCAAAATAAGCGCGCAGAATTACCGGATCCGACTTCAGGCGGCCGGGGATTTCCTTCCACAAAGCGTCGACTACGGCGGTATCTTTTCCGGACTCTGCCTGTTGCATCAGACCGCCAAAAACCTCTTGCTCCAGACCGGCAAGAGCCCCGCTTTTAGCATCCCGCTTGCGCAATGCCGGCAACAGCTTTTTCAGGTTGTTCCAATCGGCTGTTGCCCGGTAAATGCGCGTCTTCAGGTCCAGCGCCTGCCCCTGCTGATCCTGGGTGCCAGGTAGTTTAGCCAGTGTTTTTAGTGCTTTCGCATACTGATTTTCGTCTATCTGAAATCCCGCCTGGGCCAGTAATACCGCGCCGGCCGAATCCGGTGACTGCTCTCTCGCCATCTCCAGCCAGCGATCGCGCCGTTTGTGCTGCCCTTGATTTTGCGCCGCGCGCGCCGCAGCCAGGTAGTTGAGCAACGGCGTTTCGCTGTTTCGTATCCCGCGGGTCAGCATGCGCTCTCCGCGCGCCCAGTTTCCCTCGGCCATCGCGATCAGGCCACGCGTGAAGTGCTTGCCTGCACGCCGCTGACTTGCGCGCCCCGCCGCCTCGCCCAGTTTTTTCGGTGCGTGGATGATGCGCAAGATCACCCGTATCAGCAGGTAGCCGAGCGCCAGCAGGAATATCATCATTGGGACGGAAAATTCGATCCGGTAGCCGTGAAAGCTGATCAGCACATAACCCGCGTCCTGCAACAGAAATTGTGCGATCAGGGCGCCGACGGCCAGCGCCAGCAGCAACAGGATGCTGGTTTTCACAGGGTCTCCCCGGGACCGTCGGCGGTTGCCAGCAGCAGGCTCAAAGAGGTGGAGATATCGGGTAACGATGGCGATAACCTGGCCATTTTCATCGAGTCGATCGCAGCCAGGATTTTGCCGATCTCGGCGTTCGAAGTGTCAAAATATTTTCGCGTCCAAGAAGCCGCCGTGGCCAGGCTTTGCTCGAAATTTGCCTGGTCTTTTTGAATTGCCGACAGGCGGGCCGTTTCGAATTGCAACTCCAGGTTGCGGAGCAGAAAGAAGCGCTCTTTTGGCATCAGTACCGGCGTGATTTCCTCATCGCTGCGACTAACCCGGACCATGCCGCCAAAGGTCTGCTTTATCTTGCTGATCGCACGGTCGAAGCTCCAGTCATCTGTGGGGGCAGTTTCCTCGGTGTCGGGCGGTTGGACGCGGTCAGATTCCGCCAGCGGCAGCGATTGCACGGAACCGGCGAAGCTTGCCAGCTGATGGGCGATACCCTCGATATCGGCTATTTCCACCGCTTGTAGCGACTGGATTTCATCGGCAATTTTCGCGCGCACCGGGGTGAACGCCGGGGCGCCAATATCGGCCAGCCGCCGGTCCGCAATCTTTAATGCCTGTATCGCGCCATCGCGATCGGAGGCCAGGCCGAGCCTCTGGTTGGCCATGCGCAGCAGGAAAATTACCTCGGCCTGGACCCAGGCTTGCTGAGCAGAGATATCGCTACTGCCTAGTGCGGACAGCTTTTCCTGCTGGGCCAACAGCAGCGTGTTCATCTGCCGCATCCCGGCGGTTAGCCTATCGAGTTCTTTGCGCTGCTCCTCATCGGCGGTTTGTCGCTCCTTGACCATGTCCGGCAAAAGGCCCCTGACGGCGTCCAGCGACTTCTCCAGCTTGTCCAGTCCGGACTGGTTGCTCGAAATTGCCACGCCGGATTGCTCGGCCAGGCCCTTTGTCAAACCCAGAAGCTTGTACAGATAGAACGACCCGCCGGCACCGCCTGCGGCGAGCACCACGAGCACAATGATTATCCACAGGACCGGCCGCCGCCCGGACGGAGATTGTTCCTGCGGCGTATCGATCGCGGCCGGCTGGCTTTTTTTGGCGACGGATTTTGATTTGGAAGCGGAAGGATTACTCATGGCAGCACCGGGCAAGTTCTTGTGATGACTGTATTGCTTTTTTGACCAGCCAGCCAGTTAATTATGCCAGCCCGTGCCCTGACAGAAACCACTTTAGGCAGTGGTTTTCAGGGTCTTTTTGCCAGGGTATAGCTCCGCTCAGCCGAGCATGGCTTCCAGCATGGCCGGGTCATTTGGCGACCTGGCAAGCAACGACGGCGCCGCAATTCCGATCTGGGTCGCCTTGCGGACGACCTGCTCACTTATGGTTACGATCCTGCTGGCACGCAACAGCCGCTGACCATCCGGGCTTAGCAGTCTGACCAGGTTGTCCAGTGTTTCTACGCTGTTGGTCGCCACAAATCGAACGCCACCTTCGGCCCAAAGCGACTCGATTTTTCTGACTTCACCCGCGCCCGGCTGCGGCAGGAGACGCCGATAGACTTCCAGGTAGTCGACAGCTGCGTCCCTTTGCCGCAAGGTGTCGCCGAGTACCTCTCGGCCTCCTTCTCCACGCAGGATCAGTACGCGCCGTCCCTTCATATCGCGGAACTCGTCTTCCGCAAGTAAAGCTTCGCTGTTGAATCCGCTGGCCGGCACGATGCCAGGCCGGCAACCCAGGTGTTGCATGGTTTTTGCGGTGGCCGGTCCGATGGCCGCCAGCCGCACATTCTGAGCGACGAGTTCGCCAAGTACGGGTTCGCCGTAATTCTCCGCATTGCTTGAAATAACGATGGCCAGATCGGGTCTGGAGAGCGCATGAAATCTGGACAACAGCTGGCTTGCGCTGACAGTCGGTTCAATTTCTATAGCCGGGAAAAGCACCGGTACGCCACCGGCCTTCTCGACCAGCCTGGCGAGCTCGCCGGACTGGTGTGCGGGCCTGGTGATCAAAACACCGGCACCATTGAGGCTGCTCACAACATTTTCTCTTCAAGCTGGCTAAGAATGTCAGCCGCACCTTTTACCAGTAGTTCTTCCGCCAGATCCGCGCCGATACGCTCGGCATTTTCGTGATCTCCTGTCTTGCTGCCCTCAATGATCAGGCTGCCATCGGGCAGACCCACGCGACCGGTCAGCTTCAGGATTCCCCCATCGAGAACCGCGTGGCCGGCAATCGGTGATTGGCAACTGCCCCCCAGTCGCTGGCTGAATCCGCGCTCCGCATCGACCCGGGCTTTTGTTTCCGGGTGATTGAGCGCCGAGAGGTTGTCGATCAGTTCGCTGTCGTCAAGACGGCACTGAATGCCAATGGCACCCTGGCCGACCGCAGGCAGCATGTCGGCCGGTTCGATAGTGGATGTGATGCGGTGCTCCAGGTCCAGGCGAATCAAACCGGCTGCCGCCAGGATGATCGCCTGGAACCGGCCTTCATCCAAACGCTTTAAGCGGGTCTCTACATTGCCGCGTAACGGTTGAATATCGAGGTCCGGGCGTAAATGGAGAAGCTGGCATTGGCGCCGCAGACTTGAGGTGCCAACGATCGCACCTCGAGGTAGCTGGTTGATTTTGTCAACCTGGTCGCTGACCAGGGCATCCCGTGGATCCTCGCGCTGCATGATGGCAACGATGCCGAGGCCAGCCGGCATTTCTGCGGGAAGGTCTTTCATCGAATGTACCGCGAGATCCGCCTCGTTCGAGAGCAGGGCGCGCTCCAGCTCTTTTACAAACAGGCCCTTGCCGCCAATTTTTGCCAGCGAGCGATCCAGAATCTCATCGCCCTTGGTGCTCATCGGCAACAACTCGACATTCAGTGTCGGATAATGCTGCAAGATGGCGGCGGCTACGTGTTCCGCTTGCCACAGCGCCAGGCGGCTTTTTCGGGTGGCGATTCGTATGGTTCTCATATTTCGGCTTTCATCGTTTCTACAGCACTGGCAGCCTAGGCTTCTTTGAGTCGCTGGAGGACACCAGGAGCGAGCCGCCGGCTAACCGGAAAGCGCTGCGCCAGATCCTTGAGCCTGATCTCGAAATGGCCGTCCTCGTCTTTCGCCAACGCCTCAATATGAGCCACCGCCACCAGGGTGCTGCGATGAACCCGTACAAAAGTATCGGCAAATTCTTCCTCCAGTTCCTTGATCGGCTCGTCAATGAGCAATTCGCCTTCCAGGTAACGGACGGTCACGTATTTCTGGTCGGCATGGAAATAGAGAACCTCACGTACAGGTACCAGGCGCAATTCTCCCCGGATGCGTGCGCTGATGTGCTTGCGGGCTTTGTGCTGATCGCGCGCAGCGAGACTGGCCAGCTGGGGTCGGGTCAGTCGACTGGCCCGCTGTAGGGCGGCCAGCAGGCGCTCTCGTCTGATCGGTTTGAGCACATAACCAACCGCGTTGGCATCGAACGCTTCCACAGCATATTCGTTGAATGCGGTGGTGAAAATGACGGCCGGCGGCTCATCCATCTGCGCCAGGTGCCGGGCCGTCTCGATCCCATCCATTCCTGGCATGCGAATATCCAGCAACACGATATCCGGCTGAGTAGCGTCCGCCTGCTCAAGCGCTTCATGACCGTTCGCCGCCTCGCCAACGATCTGCCAGTCATCCTGCTCTTCGACCAGGCGTTTCAGGCGGTCCCGTGCCGGGGCCTCATCATCGACGACAAGAACCTTCACTCGCCGTGTTCCTCGATCGGGAAACGCAGCGAGATTCGGTACTCGCCTGGCGTCTGCTCGACATCCACCCTGGCTTGTTCCGGGTAAGCCAGCTCCAGCCTTTGTTTGACATTGGCCAGCGCCAACTGATTTCCGGAATGACTATGCTGGGAATCATCCTCACTCATCGGATTGCTGATCCTGATTTCCATGTGGTTTTTGTGTCGAAAACCTTCAATCAGCACCTCACCACCTTCGGGTAATGGCTCGATACCATGATAAATCGCATTTTCCAGCAATGGTTGTATCAGCAGGCCGGGTACCAGTGCGCGCATCGGCAAGTCGTTGACCAGCCAGCGCACCCGCAATCTATCGCCGAGTCGCAGTTGTTCAATGCGCTGATAGATTCTCGATACCTCGAGTTCTTCCTTTAGCGGTATGCGCTGACGCGAGTCACTGAGACTGACCCGGAACAGATCCGCCAAATCCTCGATAGCTTCTTCTGCCAACTCCGGATTGCTGCGGGTAAGCGATGCGATGGTATTCAAGCTGTTAAAAAGAAAATGCGGCCGGATGCGTGCCTGCAGAGCGTGGACGCGCGCGCGCGCCTCCATTTCAACATTGCGTTGCCACTGAAAATTGACATAAAAATAACGCAACATGACCAGGCCGACAATGGCTGCAATACCGAGATTCCGTACCAGCAGCCCGCTGTGAACCTGCGGAAGAATATCTCCCGCCATTCCCTGATCGAGCGCGTACTGGCCAAGAGCCCAGGCCATTTCGGAAATCACCAGGGTGATCAGAATGATAATGCCAAAAGACACCAGCGTTACGGTATGCAGGCTCGCCCGGCCAAGAAAACGGCGGGCGAAACACAGGCTGGCGGCGCCCGCAAGCGCGGCCCACATCAGAAAGAAAGAAGTATTGGCCAGCTCCAGCCAGAATCCTCCGCCGCTAACGAAACGGGCCAGCGTGTAAACGATCGCGACCAGTTCAGCCATCAGCACGACCGCCAGAACATTGCGTTGCGTACACAAATCCGGAAGGTAGCAGTGGTTTTCCGTTTCTTTTTGCCGGTGATCGCCAGGCTCATTCATTGCTTGTCATCCCGTTTGCCATTTTGCGCGAACATTTGCTCCTTGATTCTGAACAACGAGGAAATGTCCTCATCGCGATATCCTTCATCCAGCAATCTCTGGTAATGCAGCATGGTCATTTCCACGACCGGTAATTTTATTCCCATGCCGGCGGCCATTTCACGGCAAATCCCTAAGTCCTTTTGGTGTAGTTCGACTTTGAAACCCAGAGGATACTCGCCATTCACCATATTCGGTCCACGGTGGCTCAGGAACCAGCAGCCAGCGGCTCCCGCCCCCAAAAGATCGATCAGATCTTCCAGCGGCAGGCCCTGTGCCTTTGCGAATGCCATGGCTTCAGTCACCGCCTGATTGATCCCCGCGACCATTATCTGGTTGGTCGCCTTGCTTGCCTGGCCCGCGCCGCTTGGGCCCAGATGACTGATTCTGCCACCGATGGCTTTTAGCACCGGCAATGCCCTGCGGTAAGCGGATTCCTCTCCACCGACCATAATCGCCAATGTGCCGTTGACCGCGCCCTCGGTACCGCCGCTGACCGGGCAATCCAGGAATGCGATGGAATTGTTCTCCAGCAGGGCCGCGGCTTCCCGGGCCGTCTGTGCGGCGACGGTCGAGCAATCGATCACCAAGGCCCCCGCGCGCAGGGATCCGCTGATCTGCCGGCAAAGATCCAGTACGTCCTGGTCGGCCGAAACGCAAAGCACGATGACATCACATTCGGTAGCCAGGGCTTCCGGCGTCTGCGCATGCAGGCACTGATGTTCGCGCGCAAACGCAGCCGCTTTTTCAGCGCTTCTGTTCCACACGCTATGCAGCAATCCATGTCGCTGGAGGTTTGCCGCCATGGGTAGCCCCATGGCGCCCAGCCCGATAAATCCTGTACTCATAAACTAATGGCTTCCGTTAATGACCGTCTGCTATTGGCTGCCAAGATAAGTGCCCGATTCCAGTACTTCCTTGAATTGTTGCAGGTAGCGCGTTTTTTCCTCGTCCGCCAAATCGCTGTCCTGCAGTTTACCCTGCAACACAGCCAATAGTCCGTCTGCTTCGAAGTGCACGTAACGCAGGACATCTGCCGCGGTATCGGCCGGTTCGGCATGCACCAGCTGGAAGTTGCCATCGGCGTCTGTTTCGATATCCACCGAATCGGTATCGCCAAAAAGATTGTGCATGTCACCGAGAATTTCCTGATACGCGCCGACCAGGAAGATCCCCACCAGGTAGTCCTCGTTTTCGGCCAGGTCGTGCACCGCGAGCGTATCGCCAAGACCGGTTCGGTTGATATAGCTGTCTATCCTGCCATCGGAATCGCAAGTCAGATCGCACAACACGGCGCGCTGGTCGGGATCCTCGGTCAGTCGCTGCAACGGCATGATGGGAAAAACCTGGTTCAGAGCCCAGATGTCCGGGAGTGACTGGAATATCGAAAGGTTGAGGAACAACCGGCGCGCCAGTTTTCCGCGGATTTCGGCGAGCAGATCGGGGTGCAGGTCCGGCGATGCTTCCAGGTGATCGCTCAAGCGCACGCAGATCAGCCGTTCCAGTTGCTCCGCCACCGATCGTTGCTGCAAATCAATCTGGCCGGTGCTGAATGCATCCACCACATGAGCCATGGCTGCCCTGACCTGGTCATAGACAGAGGCAAAGTTGCTGTCCGTTATGGCTGTCTTTGCCAATTCGTCCAGCGGCAGCATCGCGGCGGGCAGCGAGCTTGCCGGCGACACAGTCCGCTCAGCCGGCGGGGATTCCTGGTCTGCGACCTGGGTGACCAGCACGGCATGGTGCGCGGTCAGCGCACGGCCGGACTCGGTAAACAGTCCCGGACAGGGCTGCCCGGCCCGCGCACAACTTTCTGCCACGGTTGTGACGAGGGCCTGGGCGTATTCTCTCAGCCCATAATCGATGGAAAAAACATTGGCGCTGCCCATACTGTCGTAATTGACACCGAGGCCACCGCCGAGATCCAGCGTGTCAACGGGAAATCCCTGCCCGCGCAACTCCGCATAAAAACGGGTCGCCTCCTCAACGCCTTGCGCGATATCTTCCAGGCTGGATATCTGCGAACCCAGGTGCACATGCAGGAGTTGCAATGATTCCTCCAGACCGGCGTCCCGTATGCGCTCCATGGCAGCGAGCATTTTCGAGGCGGAGAAACCAAATTTGGACTTCTCGCCACCGCAATTCTGCCAATGTCCTTTGCTGATACGCGAGAGTCGGGCGCGCAGGCCAAGCAGCGGGCGGATATTCAAGCGCCGGCTTTCATCGATCAATAAATCCAGTTCCGACAGTTTTTCCAGGACCAGGTAACAGCGATACCCCATGCGGGTCGCGATCAGAGCCAGGCGTATATAGTCCCGATCCTTAAAGCCGTTGCATACGATGATCCCGGCGGCCGATGAGCTCGCCATCACCGCCATCAGTTCCGGTTTGCTGCCACATTCGAGCCCCGCACCGGAACAGCTCGCAATCGTCTCGACCACGCTACGCTGCTGGTTGACCTTAATGGGGTAAACCGGATGATAGGTCGCGGTGTAATCGCAGGCTGCGATTGCGTCGTTGAACGCGTGGTGCAGCGATCCGACGCGATGTTTCAGAATATCGTTGAAGCGCAATAACAATGGCAGGCCCAGCCCCCGTTCGCCTGCGGCCCGGATGACGTCAGCGAGAACGATGCCCGGTGCCTGGTCGTCAGCGTTTGGCTGAACGATGAACTCGCCATCGCTACGGACCCGGAAATAGCCTTCGCTCCAATGCGGTACACGATATTGCTGATTGGCATTCACCAATGGCTGGTCCTTTCTCTGGCCGCCTTTCCGGGCGCTTGCTGTCGGGCTGACAGGATTATAGCGAAGGACCGGGGGCCCGGCAGTCTCGTATAATCAGCGCTCGGTTTGCCGTGGCCTGGAGTGAGGGTATGACGCTGGACAAGAATTGGTTCGTCGAGATTGCGCCGGAGGCCGGGTTTGCCCAGGCGTTGAAGATCAGGGGGAAACTCCATGAGGAGCAAACGCCGTACCAGAAGCTCGAGATTTTCGATACCGAGGACTGGGGCCACCTGATGACGCTAGATGGCCTGGTCATGCTGACCGCCAGGGATAATTTCGTGTATCACGAGATGATGAGCCACCCGCCGGTGATGACCCATCCGGACCCGCGTCGCGTCGCGATAGTCGGTGGGGGCGATTGCGGGACGCTGCGTGAGGTCCTCAGGCACCCGGCAATCGAGAAAGTGTTCCAGGTTGAAATCGATGAAGCCGTAACCCGTGCCGCGGAGAAATATTTTCCAGAACTGACCGCAGCAAACGACGATCCGCGCGCGGTACTGCTGTTTACAGATGCGATCGAGTGGGTGAAACAGCAGGACCCCGGTTCACTGGATGTGATCATCGTCGACAGTACCGATCCTGTCGGCCCGGCGGTCGGTCTTTTTGAGCGCGCGTTTTATGCCGATTGCCTGCGCGCGTTGGGTAAGACCGGCGTGCTGGTGCAGCAAAGCGAGTCTCCGTTGATCCACCTGGATATTCTCAAGGCGATGCGCGCCGAGATGAAATCGGCCGGCTTCGAGCAGCTGCGTACCTACCAGTTCTGTCAGCCTACTTATCCCACCGGCTGGTGGTCGGCAACACTGGCTGGTATCGGTGTGGAGCTGGCGGATTTTCGTGAGCAGGATGCTCGTGAACTGCCATTCGCGGGGCTTTACTACTCGGCGGACATGCACCGGGCCAGCATGGCGATGCCGCCGTTTATTGCCAGGGCTCTTGCCGATGACTAGCTCTTGGGTGCTAAGGCCCTGGTAGCTTGCGGGCTAATTGCACCACTCGTCAACGGATGCTTTTGCCTTGGCACGCAGGGCGTCGGTTTCCTCTGAGGAAAGATATTCACGGCCACCGTCCGCGGTCGGCTTGTACAGGCGCGGCGCATTGTAATAGGTTTCGTACGCTGCCTTCGCCTGTTCGCAATTTGCCTTGGCCAGCGCGCGGTCGTCCTTCTTGTCAGCGCGTTCCTCGCGGTCCACATCAAGGCGCAGTTGCGCTCCTTTCTGCCGCTCGCGTTCCAGGGCGACCGTTTTCCGGCGTTGTTCAGCGATAGCGGCCCGGTCGGTGGGATGGGACTCGATGTCCACCAATACCGCGCCCTCGACTTCGGGGTAGTCACTGTAGTGGACTTCTCCGCCGTCATCCGTCCACATCCAGACTGCGGCGCCGGCGCTGAGCGAAACGCTCAGTCCAAGCAGAATAATAGCTAGCATTTTCATCGTCTTCTCGCCTCCTGGAGCCAGTTACAGCGCTTCCACCCCCGTCTCACCGGTCCTGATGCGTATCGCCTGTTCCAAATCGCTGACAAATATTTTTCCGTCACCGATTTTCCCTGTCCGTGCGACGCTGGTGATGGCCTCAATGACCCTTTCCAGCAATTCCGTCGAAACCGCCAGTTCGATTTTCATTTTTGGTAGAAAATCAACGACATACTCGGCGCCACGGTAAAGCTCAGTATGTCCTTTTTGGCGCCCGAAACCCTTGACCTCCGTCACAGTAATGCCCTGAACCCCAACCTCCGCCAGCGCTTCGCGTACATCATCGAGCTTAAAGGGCTTGATAATGGCTGTTACCATTTTCATTCGAATTGCTCCACATCGACAGGGGGGCAGTCTAACATCCACCATGGCGCTGGAAAATGACGCCGGGAACGATAAGCAGCAGGGTAATACCATGGATCCAAAAATCATTGACGACCTCGCCAGGCGCATGTCCGAGTCGGTGCCGGAAAGTCTTCGGCATCTGCAAAACGATATGGAGAAGAATTTTCGTGGCGTACTCAGGGGCGGGCTCGAGCGCCTCGACCTGGTGACGCGAGAGGAATTCGAGGTTCAGCAGGGCGTTCTCGCTCGGACGCGGGAAAAACTGAAGGCGCTGGAGGCAAGGCTGGCAGACCTGGAAAGCGACTCTTAGGGAAGCCGTTCTTTCTGCACGATCCCGGTCGTTATCGACCGTTAATCCGCTGGGGATATTCTTTAGACTTTGGCGGTGAGTCTGGCCGTCATATTTTGTCGTGGCCTGGAAGGGCTGAGCTCACCACCGGTCAAGGTGGAGGTGTTCCTGTCCGGCGGATTGCCGGCGCTCAATATCGTTGGTTTGCCGGAGGCGGCGGTCAGGGAGAGCAAGGACCGGGTAAGGTCCGCATTAAAGAGCACCGGTTTCGAGGTGCCGGCACGCAGGATTACCGTCAACCTGGCGCCAGCCGATTTGCCAAAGCAGGGTGGCCGCTTCGATCTGCCAATCGCGATAGCGATCCTCGCGGCAACCGGGCAATTGCCTGACAGTGAACTGCAAAACTACGAGTTGTATGGAGAACTATCGCTGGATGGCTCGATCAGCCATGTACCTGGTCTGCTGCCATCCTTGCTGGCAGCCCGTAATGGCGATCGCGAGTTGATAATTCCCACCGCTAACCAGGGCGTCGCGGGGTTGGTTAGCGGCCTGGTAACCCGAACCGCATCCCACCTGTTGGCTGTTTGCGAGCATTTCACAGGGAAGGCGCTGCCGCGATGCCCGCCAGCCAGGAATCTGTCGTCTACCGGGCCGGTGCTCGATCTACTCGATGTTCGCGGACAACTGCTGGCCCGACGGGCACTGGAAATTGCCGCTGCGGGTGGCCACAGCCTGCTGATGATCGGACCGCCGGGCAGCGGCAAGACCATGTTGGCCAGGCGCCTGCCCGGAATCCTGCCGAGTCTCAACGACGCAGACGCCCTGGAATGCGCCGCGATCGGGTCGTTGACCCGCAGGGGTTTCAATCTGCACGACTGGAAGCGCAGGCCATTTCGTTGCCCGCATCACACGGCCTCGGCCGCGGCCCTGGTTGGCGGTGGGCGCGATCCGCAGCCAGGCGAAATCTCCCTGGCCCATCATGGCGTCTTGTTTCTCGATGAACTTCCCGAATTTCCACGACAGGTTCTGGAGACTTTGCGCGAGCCATTGGAATCCGGGGAGATCTATATCGCAAGAGTGGCGCGGCGGGTGCGCTTCCCGGCCGGGTTTCAGATGATTGCAGCAATGAACCCTTGTCCCTGCGGTTATCTCGGCGACCCCTCGGGACGTTGTCATTGTAGTGAACAGCTAGTTGAACGCTATCGACATCGGTTGTCGGGGCCATTGCTGGATCGGCTGGATATCCAGGTACCGGTGCCGAGATTGTCCGTCGAAGAGTTGCAGGGAAAAAACATTTCCGAGGAAAGTCGCGCCGTCGCAGACCGGGTCCTGGAAGCTCGTAATGTCCAAATGGAGAGACAGGACTGTCTCAACGCACAGCTGGCGCCATCGCGAGTAGACGAGTTTTGCCGGCCAGGGAAAAAAGCGGGTGCGCTCCTCAGCGCCGCTATGTCACGTCTGTCGCTATCGGCGAGGGTGTATCACCGCCTGTTGCGGCTGGCCCGAACCATCGCCGATCTTGAGAACTCCGCCGAACTTGGGCCCGCGCATATAGGCGAGGCGATTACCCTGCGCAGTCTGGATCGCAACTAGCAGCATGCTAGAACCGTGGCACGCTATCCTTCGGCTTTCGCCGTACTGATGACCTCGTGAAGTACCGGGCGGTGTTTTTGCATTTCTTCGGGCGTCAAAGCGTCCAGTTCATGCGGGAATACCAGCCACGCGGGCGTCTCATGGATACAGTAATCGGGGACCAGGTCGGTCTGGTTGCGCTCGGGCTTGTACCAGGGGACGGCGACGCGGACATCATCCGGCATGTTGCCACGCGCCCTGCGTTGCAACTCTTCGATCACCGCCACGAGCGTGTGTCCGGTATCGAGCACATCATCGACAATCAGCAGGCGATCGTCATGACTAATCCTTTTGATCAGGTAATTCAGGCCGTGGACCTTGACGGCGCTCTCCCGCTGGTCATAACCGGAATAATAAGAGGTCCGGATCGCGATGTGATCTGTTTCTATGCCACAAAACGAGAGAATTTCCTGGACCGCCATACCGACGGGGGTTCCACCGCGCCAGATTGCGATCATCACGGTGGGGCGAAACCCGCTCTGAATAATCTTGCTGCCGAGACGAAATGAGTCCTCGAGCAATTCCTGTGCGCTGATGACAATTTTTTCCACGAATCTTCGCTGGTCTTTATTAGTCGCTATAATGTTTTGCCAATACTACCGCACAGACCGACTGGCATCGACAACAGTGAAAAAAAGGTTCATAGAAGCGACTGACCTGTTGCTGGATTCCTTCAGGCTCGCCGTCAAAATATACGAGGCCGGATTCAGGCCGGATTACCTGGTTGGTGTCTGGCGCGGCGGCAGCGCGGTGGGGATCGCGGTCCAGGAAGGGCTCGAGAATTTTG
>JAPUHG010000065.1 GCA_027297845.1 Gammaproteobacteria bacterium
TCAGCGGTGATCGCATCGGCGACTTCACGCAAGGCCAGATGAGTGGTTGCCAGCGCCACCCGCAGGTCGACGGCCAGCAGCATCATGACGACCTCCTCCTCATTGCCCGACAATTCGGCGAGCATCTCGGTGTGACCGGAAAACGCGATGCCCGCCTCGTTGATAACGCCTTTGTGCGCGGGTGCGGTGACCAGCGCATCGAAATTCCCGGCCAGGCATTCCTTTGCGGCTCGCTGGACGCATTCGACGACCTGGGGCGAGTTCTGCGGGTTGAGTTTTCCGGGTGTCGATTCGGTTGCCAGCGGCACAGCGATGCACGGCAGGTGACCGGGCCGGTGGACCGTATCGGTTGACGGATCGTAAGCTGTGATCTCGATCGGCGAGCCGGTCAGGGCAGCTCTTTGTTTGAGTAACCCGGGGTCGCCAACGGCAACCAGCAGCGCGGGCCATTCCAGTCGCGCGATATCCAGGCAAAGTTCAGGGCCGATACCGGCGGGTTCGCCGGTTGTTAACAGAATGCGGGGATGAGCCGAGCCCATGTCAATCCTGGCGATTGCTTACAGGCGGTATTCCACGAACGCTTCATCGCGCAGGCGCTGAATCCAGACCTCGGTTTCCTCGGTCGCCCTGGCGGCGCGTATTTCCTGGAAAGCCAGTTGCCGCATCAAGTCCTCGGTGTTGTCATACTCGCGCCGCTCCAGCAGTTCGACGATGTGCCAGCCGAAATCGCTTTTGAAAGGTTCGGAGATTTCATCGATCTCCAGCGTGACCAGCATCGCTTCAAATTCCGGCACAAAAGAACCGACTTTCTGCCAGTCCAGGTTGCCGCCATCCCGCGCCGATACCGGGTCTGCGGATACGGCGGTTGCAATAGTGGCGAAATCCTCACCATTTTCGATGCGCTCCTTGATATCCAGTAATTTTTTCCTGGCCGTCTGGTCATCTACGATGGCGTCCGTCGAAATCAGAATGTGCCGGCTGCGGTGTTGGAAGATCACCGATAACTCAAAATCGGTGCCACGGATTTCGATTACCCTGACGATGTGAAAGCCGCTCGGATTGCGCGCCGGTTTGGATATATCTCCTGGCACCATGTCGATGACGATTTCGTTCAAAACACCCGGTAACTGCGCACCCTTGAGCCAACCCAAATCGCCGCACTCCAACGCCTGTTGCCCATCGGAGTAGGCAAGTGCCAGTTCACAAAAATCCTCGCCTGCCTGAAGCCGGCGATAAATATCGTCAGCCTTTTTCTCCAATTGCTCCACCTCTTCCGGCGTTGACGAGGGCGAAACGGAGATCAGAATATGTGACAGCAGGAATTCATTGCTGGCGCTCGCCGCAATTCTCTGCGTTTCAAGGTGTTGCTCGAGCTCTTTCGGCGATACGCGGATGCGGCGCAAGACGTCACGTTGTCTGAGGAGATCGATAGTGATCTCTTGGCGTAATTCTTCGCGGTACTGGCGGTAGTTGACACCACTTTCGGCCAGTTCTTCGGGCAGTTCGGCAAAGGAAACATCGTTGCGCTGAGCGATGCTCTCGAGATAGGAGTTCAGCATTTGGTCTGAAACAGCGATCCCGCTCATGGCGGCGAACTGGGCCTGAATTTTTCTGATAACGAGGCGATCCAGCACCTGCTGCTGGATGATGTTGATGGGTGGCAACCTGGTTCCCTGCTGCTGCAACCTTGCCAAAAGCAGGGTCATTTGTGAGTCGAGTTCGCTTTGCAGCACGACACCTTCGTTAACGACGGCAACGATGCGGTCGAGGAGCTGGCCCTGATCGCTGAGTTGTCGGTTCTGAGCCTGAATTCCGGTGGCCAGCAGCAGGCTGGCAATGCCGGTCAGGGCAATGAGTTTCTTAGTAGGCATTTCTTGAGGTCAGTTGTCCGGGTAGCCTAGGATACCATTTTTTAGGACTTTGCTCGCCCGGCTGCCAATTTTGCTGAGACCCTTGAGTTCGAATTGCAGGATAAATGAACTGTCGGATTCTCCGGATCGCCTGGAAATGAATTTTCTCGATACGAGCTGTAGCCCCCAGCAGCAGCTATCGTATTCCAGTCCGATGACTCGCTCCAGCGTTGCGTTGTCGCGCAGGGAGTAATTGAGGCGCCCGAGCAGTTTCCAGCGCCTGGTGAAAGGAAAGACAAACGAGAAATCCGATTCTTCGAGTACGCCTTTCTGGTAACGATGGGTCACGTTGACCACGCTCGAATTGGTGGGCAGGTATTGCACTCGAAATTGCGAAAGCGCGGTCGCGTCTGTTTCCGGGTCCCATTGATAAACCAGATCGAGGTTCCATTTGCGATACAGCGCCAGGTCGAGTTCCGCAACGATCTGTGAGTTATTGGAGGTAAGCGGGGCCTGGCCAGGCAGCGAAACCTGTCGGTCGCTGAGAAAAAAGGCCTGACCCAGGCTTGCGGACAAGACCTGGTGACCCTGGCGCTCATCCAGAATGCGGGTCGTTATACCGACACTGACCTGGTCGGTTTCACCCAGCCGGTCAACGCCGACGAAACGGTTGGCACGAAATAACTCCACCGTATTGAAGGTCGGCATTTCGCTATCGAACACCGGCAGGTTATTCTGGTTTCGAAACGGAATGTGCGCATAAAAAATTCGCGGCTCCAGGGTCTGGATGAAGGAGCGTTTGCTTTTCATCTGCCGCTCAAAAATCAAGCCGCCGTCCAGGGTGAAAATGGGCGTTGAACGGGTCGGTTTCCGGTCCTGACCCGGTGCAATGTCGTCGAGATCATAGGCCGTGAAATCCCAGGCGACGCTTGGGGTCAGGTAATAGCTGGGGCCGCCCAGCGTATAAGACAGGCCGGGCCGAAAATTCAGACGATAACCCGTCACCCCGGTGTCACGATAAAAATTCACCGCCTCGGCATCGAGTTGCCAGTCCAGCGCCGACAGTCCGGTATGCCCTTGCCCGCGGACGAGTAACTGGGGCAGCCTTTCATAGGGCCGCTCATCATTCGTCAGTGTTGGATCGATCGTGCGAAAATTCTGTGCACGGGCGGTCACCCACCAGTTGTTGCTGGTGTAGTCAAGCTGAACATTGCGCAGGAGATGAGTTCTGCTGGTCGTGTCGGTATCGCGGCCAAAGTCCTCGAAATAGTTCTGGTCGGAAACATCCTCAATATAGGTGGTTGCCCTCCAGCCGTTGCCCCATGTGGTGTTGTGCTGCCACCGACCATAACTCCTTGAGTTTTGCACGGTCTTGTCATTGCCCATGTACTCAAGCTCTACCGTCCCCCCGCTTTTACGGCTCAAATAACGGAAATCGACGTTGTTCTGCAAGCCACGGTCACTCATGTACATCGGCGTATACGTCGCGTCATAATTTGGCGCGATGTTCCAGTAATAGGGCACGCCAATTTCCGTGCCGCTGCGCTCCGTGCTGCCAAAAATCGGCAGCAGCAGCCCCGACTTGCGTTTGTCGGAAACCGGAAAAGAAAGGTAGGGGAAATAAAACACCGGAACCTTGCCGATTCGAATTTTCACGTTGCGGGCGAAACCCCAGCCTTCCTGCTGGTGTATTTCCATCGATTTTGCCCGCAACGTCCAGTCGTTGTTACCTTCCGGGCAGGTCGTATAAACGATGTCCTGCATGACCAGCTTGCCTTTGCTGATGGTTACCTCGCCGGCGGAGCCGCGAGCTGGCCGCTCGGTGAGGACGAATCTGGAGCCTGCAAAGTTGATATTTTCGCCGGTCGCGCTGATGCGCCCCTCAGAACCGGAAATATTGACCCCCGGTTCCAGGTACTGGAAGTCGCCACTGATGCTGAAAGATTCTGTTTCCGGGTCGTACTCTGCCTGGTTGGTCCTGATATAGCGGTCGCCCAGCCTGACTTCGACATCGCCGGTAACGGTAATTTTGCCATCACGGTTTAGGCGGCCCTCGCGCGCACGAAATTTCACCTGCCCATCCGTTTCATGGACATCGGCAGGCATCTGCGATTCCGGGGGGGGATTCAACGTGGGAATGATACACAGGGTCTCGTCGGCGGTGGCAGCAGTGGCCAGCAACATCCCTAACCAGGCCAGATGCTTGAAGCCAGTTTTCAGAATCTCAATGCTCCGCGCTTGGGCGGCCGTTACAATGGCACAGATAGCTATCGCCTTCAATTACAATGCCGGGTCAAAAGAGTTGACCGTAGCCAGGAGATTTTGTGCCCGAAAGACTGAAACAATTGAGCCAGTGGCTTGGTCGGCAGACCTCGGTTGCGGGGATTGACGCTCAATCCCTCGAACCGGCGTCCGGAGATGCCAGTTTTCGACGTTACTTCAGAGTATGGTCCGGACAGAACAGTTACATCGTCATGGATGCGCCTCCCGAGCAGGAAGATTGCCGGCCGTTTGTACAGGTTGCACAGATGCTGGACGTTGCCGGGGTCAATGTACCGCGTATTTTTTGCGCCGATCTGGAACAGGGTTTCCTGCTCCTTGGCGATCTCGGTTCGGAAACTTATTTACAACGGCTGCAGAACGGGGGTGACCCCGATACGCTTTATCAGCCAGCGATTAGCGCACTGGTCTCCATGCAATCGGGATGCCGGTCGAGTGTTGAGCGCCTGCCGTCTTATGATTGCGCCTTATTGATGCAGGAAATGGATTTATTCAGAGACTGGCTGCTCGAGGTCAACCTGGAGATCAGGCTGTCGCCACAGGAAACGGAAAAACTGCAGGATTGTTTCGAATACCTTTGCGCCGCCGCGCTCGGCCAGCAGACTGTCTTTGTGCATCGCGACTATCATTCGCGAAACTTGATGTGGTGCGACCAGCCGCCGGGAGTGCTGGATTTCCAGGACGCCGTTCGCGGGCCGCTTGCCTATGACCTGGTCTCGTTACTGAAAGACTGTTATCTGAGGTGGCCGCGTCAGCAGGTTTTGGTCTGGATTGAAGATTATCGGCGGCAGGCAGCCGACCAAGGGATAGCATTGCCGCGGGCAAATGATTTTCTGCTGCAATTCGACTTGATGGGTGTGCAACGCCACCTGAAAGCCAGCGGAATTTTTGCCAGGCTCTGGCATCGTGACGGCAAGGCGTCCTACCTGGGCGACATACCGCGCACGCTGAATCACATCAGCGAAGTTGAGACCACCGCTCCGCAGCTGGTTTTTTTGCAATCACTGATCCGCGAACGGGTCTTGCCGGCACTGGCGGCGACGGTTTCATGAAAGCGATGATTCTGGCTGCGGGCCGTGGCGAGCGCATGCGCCCGTTAACCGATCGCACGCCGAAGACGCTGCTCGAAGTGGCGGGTCGTCCTTTACTTCACTACCACCTGGATGCGATTGCAAAAGCAGGCGTGAAGGATGTGGTGATCAACCTGTCCTGGCTGGGTGAGCAGATACGTGATGCGCTGGGGGATGACGGCGAGCGCAGTCTGAATGTGCTTTTTTCGGAGGAGGGGCATCCACCGTTGGAAACCGGCGGCGGAATTTTCCGCGCACTGCCGATGTTGGGCCCGGATCCGTTCATGGTGATCAACGGCGATGTGTGGTGCAACTACCCGCTCGACAAGCTGGCATTGGCGAACGATGACCTGGCGCATCTCGTGTTGGTCGATAATCCGGCCCATCATCCGCAGGGTGATTTCGTGCTTAGCGAAGGGCGGGTTCTTGACGACGACCATGAGAGGCCGCGTCTGACTTTTTCTGGCATTGGGATGTACCGGCCTGAATTGTTCGCAGGCTGTGCCGATGGTGCGTTTTCACTGATCCCCGTGCTTAAGGCGGCGATGGACAGGGGACTGGTGTCCGGTCGGCATTACGCCGGCGCGTGGGTGGATATCGGAACGCCGGAACGGCTTGCCGGGCTGGAAGCATTGCTCGGCCCATAACCGACCGACTGTTAGCTCGCTGAGAAAGTCCCGGCAGCCTGTAGGTCGGCGTGGTAGGAGGATCTGACCAGGGGTCCACTGGCGACGCGGGTAAAGCCCATCGCATAGCCATCTTTCTCCAACTCTTTGAATTCCTGTGGCGTAACGTAGCGACTGACCGGCAAATGATGAAGAGTCGGCTGCAGGTATTGACCGATAGTCAGCATTTCACAGTCGTGGGCGCGCAAATCGAGCATGACTTCCCGTACTTCGTCCAGTTCTTCACCGAGACCGACCATGAGCCCCGACTTGGTCGGTATGGACGGATGCGCGGCCTTGAACTCGCGGATCAGCATTAGCGAATGTGCATAGTCGGAGCCCGGCCTGGCCTGGCGGTACAGGCGTGGAATGGTTTCCAGGTTGTGATTGAAGACATCCGGCGGGCTTTCGTGCATGAGTTTCAGTGCGACATCCATGCGGCCGCGAAAATCCGGGACCAGTATTTCAATTCGGATATCGGGGCATTGCGCCCGGATCGCGTTGATGCAACGGACAAAATGCTCCGCACCGCCATCTCGCAAGTCGTCCCGATCCACCGAGGTGATCACCACGTAGCTCAGCTGCATATCGCGGATGGTTGATGCCAGATGCTCCGGTTCCTGCTGGTCGAGCGGCCCTGGCCGACCGTGGCCGACATTGCAGAACGGGCAGCGCCTGGTGCAAACGTCACCCATGATCATGAAAGTTGCCGTGCCGTTGCTAAAACACTCGGCCAGGTTTGGGCAGCTGGCTTCCTCGCAGACGGTGTGCAGGCTCCGGTCGCGCAACATTCTCTTGATTTTTGCGACCGCGTCCGAGGTTGGCGCCTTGACCCTGATCCACTCCGGCTTACGCAGTGGGTTCACCGTCTTTTCTATCTTGACGGGGATGCGTGCCATTTTTTCAGCGGCGCTGATTTTCTTCCCCGGCTCCAGCCGGGGGCGTTTTGGAATCTGGATTTGAGGCATCTTGCTTTGTCCGTCAGTCGAAACCTGATCAAGCCGTGTATTTTAGATGTTTCAGTAAATAAGGTTCAAGCTCTCTCGCGACTTGTTCAAGGTCTCCGGGTCCGCCGAGGTCCTTTAGTTGAGTAACTTCGAGGTCTTCGAAACCGCAGGGATTGATGCGGCTGAAAGGCTCGAGATCCATGTCGATGTTAAATGCCAGTCCGTGATAACTGCAACCGCGGCGAATCCGCAACCCGAGGCTGGCGAGTTTGCGGCCAGCTACATAGACACCCGGCGCGTCAGCCCTCGGTTTTGCCTCGATGCCATAGTCCGCAACCAGGTCGATAACCGATTGCTCCAGTGCGCTGACCAGTTCGCGGACGCCGAGTTGCTGGTTGCGCAGATTGATCAGCGGATAAACCACCAGCTGTCCCGGGCCATGATAGGTGACCTGGCCGCCGCGATCGATGTCGATGACAGGAATATCGGCTGGCGCCAGCAGATGTTCGGGACTGCCGTTGAGACCCAGTGTGTATACCGGTGGATGCTGCAGGAACCAGATTTCATCCATCGTCTGTTGATCGCGACGATCGGTAAATGACTGCATGTTACGCCAGGTCGGCGTGTACTCGACCAGCCCCAGCCGCTTGATAACGACGTTGGTCGATTGGTTCATAAGGCCATCAGAACCTGCTTGGTAGAGGTCAGTTCGAGATAAAGGTTATCCAGCTGTTGCTTGCTTTTCGCCCTGACCACGATGGTGACTGCGACAAAGCGCTGGTTACTGCTTGGCCGCGAACTGATCGCTTCGGCCGGCAATTTGCCAACATGACGTTCGGCGATCTCCCGAACCATCGCCTCAAAGTCAGCGGTAAATTTTCCCATGACCTTGACCGGGAAATCGCACGGAAATTCGAGCAGCGTGTCAGTGGGTTCGTTTGGCAATTTGAAATGCTCGGTAAACTTTTTTCCAGAGGGGTCCGGGTAATCCATTACCGACAGCCCGGCCATCCAGGCGCGTAACCGGCAAGACCTCGCGCAACGCGCTGGAAATCCAGACCTCGTCGGCTTGATAAAGCTCCGTCTTGCTGATTCCCTGATAGAGAACTTTTATGCCCAGGTCGCGGGCGACGGCGATAGCCCGGTCGCGGGTGGTCCCGGGCAATAATGTGGGGGCGTCTTCGGGTGTGCGCAAGACACCGTCTATTACCGCGAAGACACTGCTGGACGCGCCTTCGGTAATCATTCCGTCTCTTTCGAGGATGGCTTCGTCCGCATCCCGATCGGCGGCCTGCTGGCGGAGCATTACATTGGCCAGCAACGACGTCGCCTTGATATGGCACTGCCGCCAACGGAAATCCTCGCAGATTGTCGCCGTTACCCCGTTTTCCAGCACACTTTGCGATGGCGCGGGGAAAGCCTGCGTCATCGCGAACACCGTTGCTTCAAGATCGTCTGGAATCAGGTGATTTCTCTCGCCTGGCGTACCTCGGCTGACTTGGATATAGATCGCCATGTCGCCACCGCCATTTTGCTCGATCAGCTGAGCAACCAGGCCGGCGAAGTCCAGGTCGCAACGCATGCGCACCGCAGCCAGGC
>JAPUHG010000066.1 GCA_027297845.1 Gammaproteobacteria bacterium
TGCCGCAACTGCAAGTTACGTTCATTTCACTGTATTCAGGATGGATATCAGCCTTCATGGCAAAGCCTCTGTAAAATGCGCCATTATAGCCTGGCGCCAAAAAATTGACCGAGCAGTGTACTTAGCGACGACTGCCTTGGCAAGGCTTTCTGACGAGGTTTCTGTACCGCCAGCATGGTCTTGGTCCATTTCCTTTGGATTTCATTGGCTTACACATAATGCTAAAGAGAAATCATTAGCTTTTTCACATTAACCAAGAGTTCTAAAAAGAATTCTGTCTTATCCACAAAATCTGTGCATAACTTTGTGGATGAATTGTTGCTGCGGCCAATTTAGAGGCTAGAAAAAGGCCTTTTTATTAAATTGATGAATTCTTGACCACTTCTAAAATTTCATTATAAATCAATAAGTTACGTTTTTATGTGGTCGACACACGCTGTCAGATTTTCGAAAAACGGGCGTTCCTTCGGAAAATCTTCACAAGTGTGCATAAGTTACGCGATGCAGCATAAAAAGCGGCCTGTTTTTTTGCCTCGCGGCTATCGAGAAATCCTATAAAAAACCGTGGCTTTCGCCATTTTTTGCCCCCTCCCGCAGGTTTCCTCCAGGCCCATCGGGCAGGAAAATAGCGATCAAATCGTCGCGAAAATTCAGCCCGGACGCGCTGGGCTGACACCTGGATTCACTGATTTGCAGCAGCCCCTGGTCAGCCGCCTCGCACAGCAACGGAGCGCAGAACGCGCGCTCCAATCCGGTCCTCTCGGTCAGCAGATCCATTGAAAATCCATGCTCGAGGCGCAGGGCGTTCAGCATAAACTCAAACAGCTTTTCTTCCGCGCTCAGAACCCGAACTCCTTCGACCGGATTTGCCGCGGCCATATAATCTGCAGGATGGCGCAAACGCCAGTCTCGTCTCACCTCGTTGCCATCGCTAAGCTTTCCATGAGCGCCCGCCCCGAGACCGAGGTAATCGGCAAAAGTCCAGTAGTTGAGATTGTGACGACAACGCCTGCCGGTCTGGGCGAAAGCCGAGACCTCGTAATGCTCGAAACCCGCCTCGACCAGCCTGCCCAGGCACCGTTGCTGCATATCCCAACACAGGTCGTGGCCGGGAAGCTCAGGTGGTTTGGCGGCAAACAGAGTGTTGGGTTCCAAGGTTAGCTGGTAGTGGGAAATGTGTGCCGGCGCCAGGCTGATCGCCTGGCTCAGGTCAGCAACGGCCTGTTCCGCCGACTGACCCGGCAGTCCGTACATCAGATCCAGGTTGAAATTGTCCAGCCCGGCCCGTCTTAGTTCCCGAACGCAAGCGATGGTCTCGGCCGCGCAGTGAATCCGACCCAGCTTTTTGAGCATCGCATCATCGAAGCTCTGCGCGCCCAGCGAAATGCGGTTGATTCCCGCCGCCTGGTAGTCGGCAAATGCTCCCCGTTCTATCGTCCCGGGGTTCACTTCCAGCGTTATCTCCAGGTCCGGTTCGAAAGAAATTTGGCGGGCCGCGGCATCCAGAAACGATGCCAACGCCCTGGCAGAGAAAAGACTGGGTGTGCCACCGCCAAAAAAAATGCTGCTCAACGATCGTTTGCCGAGTTCGCTCGCGCTGCGTTCGAGATCCCTGATCAGCGACTCCAGGTAGGCCTGCTCAGGCAGGCTGCCTTTCAAGGTGTGAGAATTGAAATCGCAATAAGGACACTTTCTGATGCACCAGGGCAAATGCACATACAGCGACAACGGCGGGATCGTGTTCAAGGCTACAGCCGCCCCGGGAGTTTTTTTGCCAGCATTGCCAACGCCTGGCCACGGTGGCTAATGCGGTTTTTCTCCTCCGCGCTCAGCTCCGCAGACGTGCGCTGCATGCCATCCACTGCGAATAACGGATCGTAACCAAAGCCATGCTCGCCCCTCGGTTGGTGAACAATTCTGCCCTCCCAGTCAGCGTGACAAATCAGCGGAACCGGGTCATCCGGGCGACGCAAAAACGCAATGACGCACTGAAACCTGGCGCTGCGATTCTCATCGGGTACGCCGACCAGCCTCTCCAACAACAGCTGGTTGTTGGCCTGGTCGTTGCCGTCTTCGCCGGCATACCGCGACGAATAAATACCCGGTGCCCCCTGCAATGCGTCAACTTCCAACCCTGAGTCATCGGCCAGGGCCGGCAAGCCGCAATGCCTGGCCGCGTTCCTGGCTTTCAGGATGGCATTTTCGACAAAGCTGAGCCCGGTTTCCTCGATCTCCGGCACCGCAAACTCAGACTGGGGGACGACATCGATACCCAATGGCGCGAGAATCTCGATGATCTCGGCAAGCTTGCCCCGATTACCGGTTGCCAGCACCAGTTTTGCCACCGGTTACTCCGTCCGCTGCAAACACTGGGCCTGCAGCGCCAGCACGGACTTGATGCCAGCCGCCGCCAGGTCAAGCAATTGGTCCAGCTCGTCGCGATGAAACGCATGGCCTTCGGCCGTGCCCTGCACTTCGATAAAGGCGCCAGCCTCATTCATTACCACGTTCATATCGGTCTCGGCGTCTGAATCTTCTAGGTAGTCCAGATCCAGTATCGGCTGCCCCTTGTAAATACCCACCGATATTGCGGCGACCTGGCCATGCAGTGGATTGCGTTTGAGCTTTTCGTTTTTTGCCAACCAGTCAACCGCGTCGGCCAGCGCCAGGTACGCTCCGCTGATCGCCGTGGTACGGGTGCCGCCGTCCGCCTGTAGCACGTCACAGTCGATCGTGATGGTTATTTCGCCGATCGCGCCCAGATCCATAACGGCGCGCAGCGAACGCCCG
>JAPUHG010000067.1 GCA_027297845.1 Gammaproteobacteria bacterium
ATCCAGGACGATACCGAAAGAGAAGTGCAACCGACCCTGGGTTTCCAGAGGGTCCTGCAAAGAGCGCTGTTCCATGTGCAATCCTCGGGCAAGAAAGAGGTGACCGCGCAGAACGTGTTGGTTGCGGTTTTCGCCGAAAAACAATCGCACGCTTTGTATCTTCTCGATCAGCAGAATATTCAGCGCCTGGATGTCGTTAATTACCTGTCTCATGGTCTGGCGCCAGTGGTCGATGAATCATCTGGTGGTGAGAGCATAAGCGGCGAGGATGACGCTGACGCGCCCGCCAGCCCGCTTACCTTGTATGCCACCAACTTGAATGAGATGGCCGTATCCGGCCGGATCGATCCGTTGATCGGACGCGAGGATGAAATTCAACGCACGATACAAATTCTTTGTCGCCGACGGAAAAATAATCCGCTGTTTGTCGGCGATGCGGGGGTTGGCAAGACGGCGTTGGCTGAAGGCCTGGCAAAGTTGATTGTCGAGGAAAAGGTTCCCGACTTACTCAGAAGCACGACCATATACTCGCTGGATATGGGTGCACTGGTTGCCGGGACCAAATACCGCGGAGATTTTGAGAAACGGCTGAAGGGTGTTTTTAGCGAACTGGAGGAAGACCCGGCGTCGGTACTTTTTATAGACGAAATCCATACGATAATCGGTGCCGGTTCGGCATCGGGCGGAGTAATGGATGCATCGAATCTAATCAAACCGATGCTGGCTAATGGTCGCCTTAGATGTATTGGTTCGACGACCTTTGAGGAGTTTCGAGGGATATTCGAAAAAGATCACGCGTTGGCCAGGCGTTTTCAAAAGGTCGAAATTGCCGAGCCTTCCGTGGACGAGACGGTCGCGATTCTCGCTGGACTGAAGTCACGGTTTGAAGAACATCATGGCGTGAAATATCCGATTGAAGCCCTGCAGGCAGCTGCCGAACTCTCGGCACGTCACATTAACGACCGCCGCCTGCCTGACAAGGCCATTGATGTCATCGATGAAGCGGGGGCGAAGATTCGTCTGCTCGAAAAGGCCGAGAGGCCGGAAATCGTTGACGTCGATCTGATTGAGGAAATTGTCGCGCGGATGGCGCGTATTCCACCGCGCAGCGTATCAACTTCAGACCGCAATCTGCTCAAAAATCTCGAACGTGATTTGAAACTGGTGATTTTTGGACAGGATGCGGCAATCGGCTTGCTGGCCTCGGCGATAAAGATGTCCAGGTCAGGCCTGGCTGATGAAACCCGTCCGCTGGGCAGCTTTCTTTTTTCCGGCCCTACCGGGGTTGGGAAAACCGAGGTTTCCCGGCAGCTTGCCCTGGCCCTCGGAATCGAATTACTGCGATTGGACATGTCTGAATACATGGAGCGCCATACCGTTTCCCGTCTGATCGGTGCACCGCCAGGTTATGTCGGGTACGACGAGGGCGGCCTGTTGACCGAGCAAGTCAACAAAAATCCGCATTGCGTTTTGCTGCTGGATGAAATCGAAAAGGCTCATCCGGATGTCTTCAATATTCTGTTACAAGTCATGGATCATGGCACCCTCACCGACAATAACGGCAGGCGTACGGATTTCAGAAATGTAATTTTGATCATGACTACCAACGCCGGCGCAGGAGAGATGAGCCGCGCTTCAATCGGTTTTACCGAACAGGATCACTCCAGTGATGGGATGAAAGCGATCCAGAAAATTTTCTCACCCGAGTTTCGCAACCGACTGGATACGGTTGTTCAGTTCAATGCTCTGGATCCGGACACCATTCAACTGGTGGCGGACAAGTTGCTGCTTGAGCTCGAGGCGCAACTGGAACAAAAAAACGTCAGCCTGGATGTGGACGCAGGCGCCAGGTCGTGGGTTGCCGTCCATGGTTACGACGAAAAAATGGGTGCACGACCAATGGCCCGCCTGATTCAGGAGAAAATAAAACGCCCGCTGGCGGAAGAACTTTTATTTGGTGATTTGTCCGCAGGCGGTCATGTTCAGGTAACCACGGACGAGAATGACCAACTGGTTCTCAAAACCAGGAAGGTGCTGGAACTCGAAACAGTCAAGTAGCGGGCTGATCTAGACGTCGATCAGCCCACCTATCATCAAGGCGGCTGCCGCCTGATACGTTGATTACTGATTGCTGATTACTGTTTTTTACGCGCCGTCGCCCGCCTATCGCAATCCTGGCCGGTTCTCGAACACCCGAGCTTGGCCTTCACTCAACCCGTAGCTACCGCTATGGGTCTCGCTCCAGGCCTGCCCTCAGCCGTCCGAGCCTCACCCATGATCCGCGATCGGTGATGATAGGTGGGCTGATCGACGTCTATCGGCTTCGGTAGACGATGCGGCCTTTGGAAAGATCGTAAGGCGTCAATTCAACCGTGACCGCGTCGCCGGTCAGGATACGAATATAGTGCTTGCGCATTTTCCCGCTGATATGCGCGGTAACAGTATGTCCGTTTTCCAGTTCGACCCGGAACATGGTGTTGGGTAAGGTCTCGGTGACCTTGCCTTCCATCTGTATGGCTTCTTCTTTTGGCACTTCGTTTCTTCGTTCAGTTAAGGCTCGCGCCTTTTGCGGAAACTACCGGTGCTTTGCATTCGGAATCAGGTCAATTCGCTGTATTGTGTCGTTTCCCCCAGTGGCTGATTTGTGCACTGCTGCGCGCAGCCGCGGGCCAGGGCGAATTTTCGGGTGGTCTCGCGGACCAGTCGCTGAGTTTTTCGAGGTATTGGCGTCTGGACATCACAAGTGCACCGACGCTTCCCAGGTGTGGCGTGTACATCTGGCAATCCATCAATTTAAAGCCAGATTCATGGAGGACCCGGTCGAAACAGGCCAGGGCAATTTTCGACCCATTGCTCCGCCAGCTGAACATGGATTCTCCGCAAAATACCTGGCCAAGCGCGACCCCATAGAGGCCACCGATCAATGCCTGGTCCTCCCAGATTTCAATGGAATGAACATGGCCAAGCCGGTGAAGTTCAAGATAGGCTTTATGCATATCCTGGGTGATCCAGGTACCGGTCCGGTCGTTGCGCGGCTGCGCACACCCGGCGATGACCGCCGCACAGTCCTGGTCCAGGCTAAACTGATAACGGCCGCTGCGTAGCAGCCGGCGCAGCCCTCGGCTGATATGCATTTGGCCTGACGGAATTACCGCCCGCTGCAGAGGTGACCACCAAAGTATCGGTTGTCCGTCTTCGTACCACGGAAAAATACCTTGCCGGTAAGCGGCAATCAGCCTTTTCGGGGACAGGTCGCCGCCAACTGCGAGCAGGCCGTCGGGTTCCGGAAGCGCCCGCTCCGGATCCGGAAAGCGCTCGACCGGATCATTAGGATCCAGCCAGGTCAGTCCCGTTGATACTTTTCCAGTCATCGTCGGCTATAGGATATCCACTTTTTCGGCGCGTATCAGCTTTCCAGCGACTCAAGATATTTTTCCGCGTCCAGCGCAGCCATACAACCGAACCCGGCCGAGGTGACGGCCTGCCGATATACCTGGTCCGCTACATCGCCAGCCGCAAAAACGCCCGCAACGCTGGCGGCCGTTACATTGCCCTCTAAACCAGACTGAATCTGGATATAGCCATTTTCCATTTCGAGCTGACCGGCAAAGAGAGCAGTATTTGGGTCGTGGCCGATCGCGATGAACACACCATGCGCAGGTAGATCATGCGTCTCCTCGCCTTTTGCGGTGCTGCGCAGGCGAACGCCCGTCACCCCCGAATCGTCGCCCAAGACCTCTTCGAGCGTGCTGTTCCAGGCGATATTGACATTGCCGCCTTCAGTGGACTTGGCGAACAGCTTGTCCTGAAGCATCTTCTCTGCGCGCAGCTTGTCCCGGCGATGAACCAGGGTGACTTTCGAGGCGATGTTGGATAGGTAAATCGCTTCTTCAACTGCCGTGTTGCCACCGCCGATCACAACCACTTCCTGGCCGCGATAAAAGAATCCGTCACAGGTCGCGCAAGCCGATACGCCGCGCCCTTTGAAGTTCTCCTCGGACTCCAGGCCCAGGTACCGTGCGCTCGCGCCGGTAGCAATGATCAGCGCGTCGCAGCTGTATTGCGCGTTGTCGCCGGTCAGCAGAAATGGACGCTTGCTCAAATCCGCCTTGTTGATGTGGTCGTTGATTAATTCGGTATCGAATCTTTGCGCATGCCGGGCCATGCGATCCATCAGTTCGGGACCCTGCAGGCCTTCTACGTCTCCCGGCCAGTTATCCACATCGGTGGTCGTCATCAACTGACCGCCTTGTTCAACGCCGGCAATCAAAACCGGAGACAGATTTGCCCTTGCCGCATAGACTGCGGCTGCGTACCCGGCGGGCCCGGAGCCCAGGATAAGCAGTCGGCTATGTCTGGTGTTGCTCATGTATAATTTCCTTTTATGTAAGTCCGACAGACCGCCAGAAGCCTGCTAACATTCGGTTCCCGTCCGGAAAAGTCTTTGCTTGGCGCTGCCTGCTAGCAATAGCATCTGACCAGGTCGAACGGGGCAGGGCGACAATATTAGATAAGTGTGTGCTCGACAGCAAAAAACAAGGAGAAATCATGCGAATTGGTGTGCCGCGGGAATTAAAGCCGCTTGAGGGCAGGGTTG
Source organism: Gammaproteobacteria bacterium (assembly GCA_027297845.1). Taxonomy (GTDB): domain Bacteria; phylum Pseudomonadota; class Gammaproteobacteria; order Steroidobacterales; family MnTg04; genus MnTg04. Next base: position 4,598 of record JAPUHG010000067.1, read on the forward strand.
GCCTGATACCTGCCGCCTGTGCGGAGCTTGTCCGTGCCGGCCATGAGGTATTCGTGGAAAAAAATGGCGGAGTTTTGAGTGGCTACAGCGACGATCAGTTTTCGGCGGTTGGCGTAACAATCCTGGATACCGCCGAAAAGATTTATGAAACCGCAGAGATGGTGGTCAAGGTGAAGGAACCCATTGCCGACGATCTCAAATACCTGCGCAAGGACCATCTTTTGTTTTGCTTTTTGCATCTGGCCGCTCTGCCTGAGTTGACCCAGTCATTGTGCGATATTGGTTTGACCGCGGTTGCTTTCGAGACGGTGGAAGACCAGCACGGCCGCTTGCCGCTGCTTGCGCCGATGAGTGATATTGCGGGCCGCCTGTCAATCCAGGTTGCCACTCACCTGTTGCATCAGCCACAAGGTGGCAAGGGGATATTGCTCGGCGGCGTGCCTGCCGCAAAGCGCGGCAAGGTTGTTATCCTTGGTGGTGGAGTGGCCGGCGGCAATGCCGCAATCGTAGCGGCTGGATTAGGGGCCGAAGTCATCGTATTCGACATGGACCGCGACAAACTGGAAAAGGCCCGCTCCCTGGGCGCCAATGTGACCGGCCTCTATCCGCATACCGAAGACGTTGCGACCGCGGTGCGCTATGCGGACATCGTCGTTGGCGCCGTCCTGGTGACCGGTGCACGTGCACCGCACGTGGTCAGTGCAGAGATGGTCAAATCCATGCAGGCAGGAAGCGTTATCGTCGATATCTCGGTGGACCAGGGGGGCTGTGTAGAGACCACCCGGCCGACGACTTATGACGATCCGACCTATGTCTGCGAAGGAGTGACCCATTTTACCGTGACCAACATGCCAGGGGCGGTGCCCAGGACGTCCTCACAGGCGTTATCTGCCGCCATTGCGCCATACACCATGCGTCTGACTTCAGCTGACTGGCGTCAGTCGGAGGACCTGCAAAAGGGAATCAATGTTGAGGCCGGGAAAGTCGTGCATCCGGCGTTATTTAAGTAGATTAATATTTATTATAATCATATAGTTATCAAGTATTATTAACCTATAGGTTTAATCTTGGCCATCAGCAAGGGAAGCAAGCAGCATACGCTTTTGAATAACTCGGTTCGCCGGGCCCTCCGAGAGGGTGCGTTGTGGGTATTCGGAATGTTGGCGGTCATATTCCTGGTTTCTCTGGTTAGTTACAGCACCGCGGATCCGGGTTTCCGCGGGGCAGTCGAAGGATCGGTGGATAACGCGATCGGACCGGCCGGTGCCTGGCTGGCTGATTTTTTTCTGTTGTTGTTTGGCCGGCCCGCATTTCTGTTTCCGGTCATGCTGGCCTATGCGGGTTTCCTGCTGTACCAGGCCAGGGATGACAGCGGTCTGCTTGACCAGTCGACTTTGTGGTTCAGAGGTCTTGGCTTTCTGGTCACGCTGGTTACATCCTGCGGTCTCGCGACGCTTCATTTCAGCAGCGCAGGATTGCCGCATACCGGTGGCGGAATTCTTGGCGATGCGATCGGACAGAGCCTGACCGGTTTACTGAGTTTTCTTGGTGCGACCTTAATCCTGCTGGCGGTTTGGCTGGCAGGCGTCTCCTTGTTTCTCGGCATCTCATGGATCGCGGTCATGGACAGGCTGGGCCGGGTGACTCTGTGGGGTCTGGAGTGGCTAGCCTTGCGATTGAAATTGCTTGGCGAGTACCTGGCTGGAATGCGGGCGAAACAGACGCGCAAAGAGCATGTTCGGGCGCAACAACTTAAAGCGAAGAGCAAGACACCGCCAAAAATTGAACCGCTGGCGGCCAGGTCTGCAACCAGCGCGAGAGTATTCAGGGAACGCCAGGTCCCGTTGTTCGAGCCGCCGGCCACCAGAGATCTGCCGCCGCTCGCATTGATGGAAGACCCCCCGGAACGTGCAGGTGGTTATTCCCGGGAAGCGCTGGAGGCGATGTCGCGGCTGGTGGAATTAAAACTCGCCGATTTTGGCGTTGAAGTCGAAGTGGTTTCCGTGCATCCAGGCCCCGTGGTTACCTTGTTTGAGCTCAAGCCGGCGGTGGGCGTCAAGGTCAGCCAGATAACGAATCTGGCGAAGGATATTGCCAGGTCTTTGTCCGCGATTGCCGTGCGGGTGGTCGAAGTCATTCCTGGCAAGTCCGTAGTAGGACTGGAAATCCCTAATGAAACCAGGGAGTTGGTGACGCTCGGGGAGATCGTCAAATCCGAGGCTTATGACCAGATGAAATCGCCGATTACCCTTGCGCTGGGCAAGGATATCGCCGGCAATCCGGTTGTTGCCGATCTTGCCCGCATGCCACACCTGTTGATCGCCGGTACCACCGGCTCGGGAAAGTCGGTTGCCATCAATGCCATGGTCCTGAGCATTCTCTACAAATCGACTGCCGAACATGTCCGCCTGATCATGATCGACCCCAAAATGCTGGAGCTATCGGTGTACGAGGGTATTCCGCATTTACTGTCACCGGTCGTTACCGACATGAATGAAGCGGCAAACGCACTGCGCTGGTGTGTTGCGGAAATGGAAAGACGCTATCAACTGATGGCTGGATTGGGGGTAAGAAATCTCGGCGGTTTTAACCGCAAGGTTAACGACGCGATCAAAAAGAAAAAACCCATTAGCGATCCTACCTTCGAGCCGGATCCGCTGGCGGAAGAGGAACAGACACCGCCGGTTCTCGAGCCACTACCCTATATCGTGGTCGTCATCGACGAATTGGCCGACTTGATGATGGTTGTCGGCAAGAAAGTGGAAGAACTGATTACCCGGCTGGCCCAAAAGGCGAGGGCGTCGGGGATTCACATGATCGTCGCCACGCAAAGGCCCTCAGTCGATGTCATCACCGGACTGATCAAGGCAAATATTCCAGCCCGTATTGCCTTCCAGGTCTCGGCCAAGGTTGATTCGCGAACCATTCTCGACCAGGGCGGCGCCGAGGCACTGCTCGGCCATGGCGATATGCTGTTTTTGCCACCTGGCACATCCATCCCGACCCGGGTTCACGGTGCATTTGTCTCGGATCAGGAAGTACACCGGGTCGTAAACTACATGCGCGGAAGCGAGCGACCGAATTATATTAATGAAATTCTTGAAGGTCCAAAGGGTCAAATAGCAGGACTGAAGCTCGCCAACGTCGGTGTCGACAGCGATGCAGAAATGGATCCGCTGTATGACGAGGCAGTGCGTATCATTGTCGAAACCCGTAAAGCGTCGATTTCGGGAATTCAGCGGCGATTGAAGATTGGCTATAACCGCGCCGCGCGCATGGTCGAGGCGATGGAAGAGGCCGGACTGGTGGGTGCGCTTCAGTCAAATGGTGCGCGGGAAGTACTGGCGCCGGAGCCGCAAAAGGACTGAGCAGAAAAGTGACACCAAAAAACCTTATTGCTTATCTTGCCATCACGATCATGGTCTGCGCGGGTCCTGTCCGTGCTGATGATATGGAGCCGGTGGCCGAGGGCGTAATCGAGAATTCAGAAATGGCCTGGGACTTGCTCGATGGTTACCTGACCGACGTAATCACGATGCGCGCCCAGTTTCGACAAATTCTACTGGATGAAAATCAGCAGTTTGTACAGACTGCCGGCGGGGTTCTTGCCTTGAAAAGACCGGGGCAGTTTCGCTGGGATTACAACGATCCCTATGAGCAGTTGGTATTGTCGGATGGTGCATATGAGTGGTTGTACGATGCCGAACTTTAACCAGTCAAGGTAAAAGCTCTCGATGTCTCACTGGCAAGTACACCGGCAATGCTGTTGAGTGGCGATG
>JAPUHG010000068.1 GCA_027297845.1 Gammaproteobacteria bacterium
CGCAGGTGCAGGTGCCAGTCGTCCGGCCGGGTTATGACCAGGTGGTCCATATCAGATCAGGACTCCCTGGCGGTTTTCGGTAAACCGGTACTCAGCAGTTCCAGCGTAAGGCGGACGCCAAACCCGGTAATCTGCGTCGGGATGTGGGCCAGCCCACCCTCGTGGCTGCAGGCACCCAGATCGATGTGCAGCCAGGGAATGGAATCCGGGACAAAACGCCGTAGAAAGCGGGCCGCATAAATGTGGTCTCCCATGCCATCGGTCGTGCATTGCTTGATATCTGCGATCGGACTTTCCAGGGTCTGGTCAAAGTCCTTTTCATCCAGCGGGAACGGCCACACCCGTTCGCCGCTCGCGCGGCCGATCTCGATCAATGGTTCCCGCCAGTAATCCCGGTTCGAAAAAATAGCGCTCATGCGGGTCGTCAACCCGCGAACACAGGAACCGGTGAGCGTTGCATAATCGATCATCAGGCCAGGTTTATCCCTCGACGCCAGGGCCAGCGTATCGGCCAGCGCCATGCGGCCTTCTGCGTCGGTATGGATGACCTGGATGGTGACACCGTTACTCGCGGTAATTACATCCTGTGGTTTGTATGCTCTGTTGCCGATCATGTTTTCGCTGATCTCCAGCCAGCAATCCACTGGCCGTGGCAGGCCGAGACGGCTGATCGCAAGTAGAGAACCCAGCGCGACGGCGCTACCACCCATGTCTTCATGCATGTCCAGCATCGCACCATGCGGTTTTAGATTGGTCCCGCCGGTATCGAAACAAATGCCCTTGCCGACCAGGGTCAGCAATTTCTCACTGGGTTTTTTCGGGCGATATTTCAGGTGGACGATTCCGGCGTCGCGCTCGGGATTACCCTGGGCAACGGCCAGGAATGCACCGGCGCCTTCTTTTTCAAGTTCTTTTTGCCCGAGCAGGCGATAATCCCAGCCTTCGCTTTTCGCCAGTTTTTTTACCAGCCGGCAATAAGCGGCAGAATTCAGTTTGTTGGGAGGAAGAGTAGTGAGCCAGCGCGCGAGATAATTACCCTGTGCCTCCGCCTGGCGCAGTTTCAGGTCTGGCAGTTCTTTGACTGCGAACAATTTCAGGCTGCGAATCCGGCGCTCGCGTTTTTGCTTGCTTTTCAGGCTGGGCATCCTGGCCGCCGCCGCCAATGCCGCGCTGACCAGCGCATCGAGGGCGGAACCCTGTAGCCCGCTGGCGAAACCATGGGCGAGTAAACCAAGCACCGGCTCCTTGCTTGCCACCGCAGTCATTTTGCGAGCCAGCGTCAAGCGTTCGAAGACGGTCGCCTCCGGCGAAAGCACGGCAAGGCTGAAACCGGTTGCCGAGGCATTCGCGAAACGTCCGCTGACCACGCCTTCAGGGTCGCGCTGGCTGAGTTTTTTCAACAATTCGGGAAATGGAAGCTGCGACCATGCTTTCGCCGCGAGACCCTTGGGGACCAGGATTAACAAGTGATCCAGTTTGTCCAAATCTGCTGGCAACAGCTTTTTGCTGGTCTGGCGGATGGGCACCGACAATTCTGCCGGTAACAACTCAGTCATGTTTTACCTTGACCTCAAAAAAACAAACCCCGATGATATCGGGGTCGGTGCTCGGAATCAGTAATTTCATAGGTTTGCGGCGCAATATCCTAGCAGGAGAGTGCTGGGAAATCATCCTGGAGACGGTTAGTTTGAGCGCCGTATTGAATCGCCCCTCACGCTGCGGCCGTTCGCTGGCCAATAAGACTAAAATCCGGGTAATCATCGATGTCTGACAGTAAAAAATTTCAGGATCAGGATCCGCTGGAAACACATGAGTGGGTCGAGTCGATCGAGTCGGTGCTAACAGTGCATGGACCCGAGAGGGCACATTTTCTGATTGAAAAAGTCATCGATCATGCCCGCCGGTCGGGCACCTATCTCCCGTATAGCCCGAATACTGCCTATCTGAACACGATTGCCACCGGGCAGGAGGCGAATTACCCGGGCGAGCGCGCGGTCGAACGCCGGATCGAGGCCTATATCCGCTGGAACGCGATGGCCATGGTCGTACACGCGAACCGCAAGAGTACCGAGTACGGCGGACATATTGCGTCATACGCCTCGTCGGCAACGTTGTATGAGGTCGGGTTCAATCATTTCTGGCGGGCCCCGGACGATGACAACCCAGGCGATATGATTTTCATCCAGGGTCATTCCTCACCCGGCATTTACGCGCGCGCCTTTCTCGAAGGACGGCTGGATGAGCAGCAACTGAGGTCGTTTCGCCGCGAGGTCGGCGGCAACGGCTTGTCATCGTATCCGCATCCGTGGCTGATGCCCGATTTCTGGCAATTCCCGACGGTGTCGATGGGCCTCGGGCCGATGATGGCGATTTACCAGGCCCGCTTTTGCCGCTATATGCAACACCGCGGGATCATCCCACCCGACGATCGCAAGATCTGGTGCTTTCTCGGCGACGGTGAAATGGATGAACCCGAGTCGCTGGGCGCCATTACCATGCCGGTCCGGGAGAAGCTGGATAACCTGATTTTTGTCGTCAACTGCAATCTGCAAAGGCTCGATGGGCCGG
>JAPUHG010000069.1 GCA_027297845.1 Gammaproteobacteria bacterium
TGCGACGGCGGCTTGTTCGGTGGGCAAGTTCGAATAGATGGTCTGTCGAGCACTCTCACAGACGTCCTCGCGCGCGTCGAGCGACCGGATGGAAGCACTCAGATTGCTCGCCTGACACCATCGAGACCGGCATTCGTTGTCGAAGCAACACCGCGCGCGCTCGCTGTGGCAGGTACCTACCTGGTGCTCGGTGTCAATCATATATTGCTGGGGATCGATCACCTGTTGTTCGTGCTCGCGCTGCTCATCCTCGTTGCAGATACGCGAAAATTAATCTGGACGATTACGGCCTTTACCGCCGCGCATAGTTTGACGCTGGCTGCAGCCACGCTTGGCTTTGTTCGATTTCCACAGGCGCCGGTCGAAGCGGTCATTGCGCTTTCGATTGTGTTCGTCGCCAGCGAAATCGTACACGTGAGTCAGGGGCGACCCGGATTGACGCAACGCAGGCCCTGGATCGTGGCGTTCATATTCGGGTTGTTGCATGGTTTCGGGTTTGCGGGAGCCCTCAACGAAATCGGGCTCCCTGAGCAATCGATCCCGCTCGCATTATTACTGTTCAATGTCGGAGTCGAGCTTGGACAGCTCGGATTCATCTTTGCCGTTCTGCTGTTGTCCTCAATTCTGAGGAAATACATTGTCAGCTGGCCCGGCTGGGCGAACCTGGCGCCCGCCTACCTGATTGGTACGGTGGCCGTCTACTGGACCATCGAACGCACAGCAGGCTTCTGGAACTGAATGTCGTTGCAAAGAAAATTGAAGAGCAAACCAATAACCGGGTCGTGCGTAACAGTGTCGTATTGGAAAAATCCGCCTTTCCCTCTGCTGCCTTCTTCATAGTCTACCCAGAGTCTTTTTTGATGAGGCCGCTGGCCTTCTGGATCGAGCCACTCGGCAGCTCAGTTGGTAGAGCGATTGGCTGTCAATCAATTGATCGCTGGTTCGAGTTCGGATCGAGGCGCCAAATGCAAAAAATGGCTAATAGCAATATCAGCCATTTTTCTTTGAGCCGACGGGTAATGGAATGTACGTATGAACTCCAGTTCCCGGCTGTGTTCAAATAGGTGCTGAGTTCCCTATTTGTATTTACGCAGGAAGGGCAAGCCATGCTGGACAGACGCTTCGGAATCGCAACACTCACATGCTGTTTCTTGATTGGGTCGCCGGTCGCCATTGTCGTCGCGGACGAGGTGCTGGAAGAGAACACCCTCGAGGAAGGCGGTGAGAAATGTATCGATACCAGGAGAATCCAACGAACCGACATTATCGATAATCAGAATATCCTCTTCTATATGAGGGGTGGTCAGATTTATCGGAATCACCTCCCACATCGCTGCTCCTCGCTGCGACGCGGGACGACTTTCAGTTACCGCTCCACGATCTCACGACTTTGCGATATCGATATCATTACTATTCTGTACAACCAGGGATCCGGCCTCTCACGGGGCGCATCTTGCGGTCTTGGGAAGTTTCATCCGATCACTGAGGATGAAGTGCAGGCGCTCAAGGGCGATCCGGAAATCGAACAAGAGCCCGTGCCGCCGGCGGAGCCGGAGGAAATCGAGTAGTCGGCTGCATACAGCGACATGCCCGGTGTCATCCAAGTATAGAGAAAGGGGTCTACAGAAAGGAGTCAGATCCAGTTGTTGATAATGTTAATTGGATCTGACTCCTGTTTTCACGGATGTTCATATTGACCTGTCAACTGAATATTTCATTCCGCATTCCCAAGCCGTTTACCGGTGTTCTCGTCAGCAGTTGATGGAGACAGTCGATAATCAGGTCCATCTGTTCAACGTCTTTTTTCACTCTGTGGTAGGGCATTTCATAAATGCCCAGGCCGAGATCGGCGGCGTGCAGGTAATTCTGGCTGTCGCGCAGTACCGCGATGATTGGAGTCTCAAGGTTCGTCAGGATCCGCAGGAGCATGGTGAGGCTGTTGGTGTTTTGTCGCGTGCGGTTTGCGACAACGGCGACTGGCCGGTCAAACTGCGTGAGGAGCAAGAGTTCGGCGATGAAATTGGTTGCATAACGGATATCCATCGCCGAAGGCAGGACAGGAATCAAAATGCAGTCGGCATCGGAGGTCAACTCGTTAATCTCGTGTCGGCCGAGGGCCGCCGGGGTGTCGATGATGACTGTGCTGGTCTCGTTCGGAATACGTAGCTGCCAGGTGCGAGTGGCATGTATTGATAACTTGTGGTTGGCGATGCCATGGATCTCGCAGCTGTTCCGCGGACGCTTCTCCAGCCAGCGCACCGTGTAGCCATTGGGATCGTTATCGATCAGCGCGGGCGGGGGTCCGCGAAGCGCATAGTAGCTCGCCAGGTTGGTTGCCAGTGTGGTCTTACCGCAACCGCCCTTGGGGTTCAGAATGACAATCTTGTTCAGGTCGTCTCGATATGGATCAATGATCATCTTCCCGTCGGAGCGTGCCCTTCTCTGTGGCGACAAATTGTGCGGATGGTCGGCGGTAACGATTTTTTCCGCCCGCAAGATCATATTCTTTCAACGGCGCGTACATCCAGAGCGATGCGATCGTAAACTAAAAAGGGGTCGGATCCAATAACTTTTAAAAGCAAAAGTGTCAAAAAAGGGTCGGATCCAATAACTTTAAAAGGTAAAGGTGTCCAAAAAGCGGTTGGAAGGGATACTTTAAAAAGTAGAGGCGTGCAAAAAGGGGTTGTCAAAAAAGGGATCGGATCCAACAACTTTGTCAACAATTGGATCCGACCTCGTTACTATTTCCAGGTTTTTTATTTTCCAGTACGCAATTCAGAATAGCGTCGGCCGTGCATTGGCGTGCGGGACTTTTGCGGGGGTAAGTCCTGGATCGTTATGAACAGTGCTGCAATATTGTCCAGGGAGGCTCCTGATTAACCAATAAAAACAATCAGTTAACTTCCAATTTATCGCGGGTATTGCTATCAGTTTGCGGGGAGAATGTTTTACTCAGAGGGTTCCTGCGCGTCTGCCAATAGTGCGGATACGCTCGTCGTAACTGCCGCTGCATTTCTCGAGTTCGAAAACCATGATGATGAGATCCCGCGATTCGCGCTCGTCCAACAGCGACGCTAAGTCACATATCCGCCGGACGGTATCTTCGTGAAACGAATACAGCAGGGCGCGTAGTGCATTTGTCATGTCATCTGTGGCCTCGGCACTGTTCAGCATGAAACGCATGACGAGCTTTGATCCTAACGCGTCAAGTTGCGCAATGCCGCCGCTAGTGCGCCCGAAACGCTGCGCATACGCCGGGGATTCAATTGCCGGTGTATCTTTTCAAAACGCTTCTCCGACACCGAAATAGAATTCTGTGCCGTCCTTGCCGACGGCGATGTCGGCAGACAGGCTGACCCGGTGTTTCTTTGACAGTACGAAACGCGTTCCTATGCCCGCCGCGGGCAGGAAGTTCTGGCCAAAGTCGCCAAAATTCTCGGCGACCTCGCCAAACCCGGCAAAAGCCGTGAAGATCCAGCGATCATCGAATTGCCAGCGGTATTCGCTTTGCAACGCGTACATCATTTGATCCCGGTAGCGACCGGACGGATACCCGCGCAGGTCAGTGCTGCCGCCGAACGTGCTGAGCAGGAAAAACGGTGCGTCGCCACTGGTTGTCCTCACAGT
>JAPUHG010000007.1 GCA_027297845.1 Gammaproteobacteria bacterium
GGCGGATGCAAAATGCGTGTCGGTTAGGCCCGGCAACAACGCGTTGACGCGGATACCATCGGCAGCAAATTCTTTTGCCATCGCTTGCGCCATGGATATGAGGGCAGCCTTGCTGATTGAATAAATTCCCTGCCAGTGTCCGGCGCGTACGCCGTTGACCGATGAGACCAGGACAATGTTTCCGCCACCCTTGTTTTTCATTCTTTTGGCGGTCTCCCTCGCGAGATAAAAGCTGCCGCGCAGATTGACCTCGATCACCTTGTCGACCGCATCCATTCCCACGTCCAGCATCGGCCCGAAATGCGGATTGGCTGCTGCGTTACTGAGTAAAATATTGGGTGCGCCTGGACCTTTTTCCATTTCCGCCAGCAAATGGTCCGTTGCATCTGGGTCTCCGGCGTGGCTTGCGATGGGCGTAACCTGCCCGCCAGCGGCGAGAATCGTTTCCGTCGTCTGTTGCAGGTTTTCCTGTTTGCGACTGGTAATGACGACGTGCGCACCATGCTCGGCGAGCAGGATCGCACTGGCCGCGCCAATCCCTCTGCTGGCACCGGTTATCAACGCAGTCTTCCCGGTCAGGTTAAACAAGGCTGAGCTCATCAATTTCCCCTTAACAGCGGGCAAAAAAACCACTGGCGAAGTAGAATAAGTCGTCCAGTACCCACGGGAGAATAGCAGGATGTCGAGCAGCGGCGCGAGCAGAGCGCTAATCACCGGTGCGGCCAGCGGCCTGGGTAAATCGTTGGCCCTGCGTTTCGCGGTGGAGGGTTGGCGGGTCGCTATTTGTGACCTCGATGAAGAGCGCGTCCGCCAGACTGCCGACGAGATTGATTGCGCCGGTGGTATTGGCATGTCCTTTCGGGCGGATGTCACCAGTGAGCAGGACCTGCTACAAGTCGCCGAATCGATTTCCGAAAACTGGGGGGGGCTGGATGTATTGGTATGTAATGCCGGTATTGCAACCGCTGGCCGTATCGACGAGACCTCGATGGAGGAATGGAGACGTATTTTTGAAGTGAATTTTTTTGGTGTTTTGACGACGGTCCGCACCATGCTGCCGTTGGTTGCCAGGGGCGGGCATCTCATTAATGTCGCATCATTTGCCGGGATCGCCGCGGCTCCCGGCCTGGTCGCCTACAACACGACGAAGGCGGCGGTAATTTCTTTCTCCGAGAGTTTGCGGGCCGAACTTGTCGATAGAGACATTGGCGTCAGCGTCACCTGCCCCGCTTTTTTCAAAAATCGACTGATGGAGACCTCCGGAGCGGCCCATGACAAAACACGCGCAATGGTTGAACGATTCATGGAGCGCAGCAAGATCAGCGCGGACGATGTTGCGGAGCAGATGTTCAGATCCGTCGAGTCTCGGCAGTTTATGCTGATCGCCCATGCCGATGCTCGTTGGTATTGGCGGTTGAAAAGATATTTCCCGGAATTGTATTTTCGCAGCCTGAAAAGGATGGCTCGAAGCACGAGTCGCGCCGGGAAAAACGATCACACCAGGCAGAGTGAAAATGTCGGGTAAAGCACTGGTTGTCGACGACTCGACCTCGGCACGAGCGATTTTGTCGCAACAGCTGAGGGATCAGCAGATCGAAGTTGACGCAGTCGATTCGGGAGAGGCGGCGCTACGCTACCTGGAAGCGGAACACCCCGACGTCATTTTTATGGATCACCTGTTGCCGGGTATGGATGGTTTCGCGGCGTTGCGTGCGATAAAGGAGAATCCTGAGACCTGCAACATCCCGGTGTTGATGTACACATCGAAACGCGGCGAGGTCTATCTGAATCAGGTTCGTGAATTGGGCGCCGCCGGGGTCTTGCCAAAGGGCAACAAGCCAATTCAAGTATCGAAGGTTTTGCGTTCCCTTCGTCTGGTATCGCCTGAAAGCCGGAGGAAAAGCCAGGGTAATGGCGATGTGGCGGCTGCAAGCAGGACCGGAAATCCTGATCTGATATTGCGGGACTTGCATCAGCGATTCCGCGCCCTGGAGGCCAGCCTCGGTATTTCGATAGACCAGGATGAGAATAATGATAATTTTTCCATCGGCGGGCGGCGCAAAAAAGACGCATGGCAGTGGGCAACTATTGCCCTGGGCATAATTTGTCTTGGTCTCGGATTTCAGTTTTCGAAGTCTCTGGACAAAGTGGCGATTTTGCAGTCCCGGGTCCAGGTTCAGGAGCAGGCAATCGATAATCTGCGCAATGGCATGGCGCGTGACTTATCGCGGCTTAGCCGTGGTCTGGCTGGCGGCGAAGTTGAATCATTGGGCGCCAACGCCGCGGGCGTCGATCTCGAAGCATTGGAATGGGCTTTGAATCTGGATCAGTGGGTCGATCCAGGAACCAGGCCGCTGGGAGATGTCCGGCTGGCCACGCTTGAAGGGCTGCTGGGTCGGCTGGACAAAATTGGATTCGGGGGTGTGATTACCTTGAATGTGCATAGCGGGATGTTTTGTCAGACACGCGGAGCGGACGGCTGGGGGATAGCCGGAGCGAGCCAGATCGTCAGTCAATGCGATCGCGTCGCTGTGCTGGACGCGGATCAGCAGTCACCCGCATTTTCAAAGTTTCTTGGCGCATCGCCAATCCTGGCCGACGGACGGATTCGACTGGAAATAATCGCTCATGGGGACGCCAGTCCATTGATGGGATATCCCGAAGATGCCGCGTCGATAAGCGCCGCTACATGGAATAGTATCGCGGCGCTAAACAATCGAGTCGAAACCAGGCTACTGCAAACCAATTAGCGATCCGTTCGCTGTTAGCAATTGAAAAATATTGAACCCGGAGACCGGCATGAATAGTAAAACGTGGATGATTTATGGGGCGAACGGGTATACCGGTGAGTTGATCGCCCGTGAGGCGGCCAGGCGGGGGAGCAAGCCGGTGCTTGCCGGCAGGTCGTCCGCAAAAATTGATCCCCTGGCTGCAGAACTGGAACTGGAAAGCCGGACTTTTTCACTGGACGATGCGGAGGCGACCAGGCAGTGCCTGTCCGGCATCGCGCTGGTCGTGCATTGTGCCGGGCCGTTTTCCGCAACCGCAAAACCGATGCTGGAAGCGTGTCTGGCAGGTGGCACCCACTATCTCGATATCACCGGCGAGATAGACGTTTTCGCTTACGCGCACGGGCTGCATCAACGAGCTGCAGATGCGGGCATCGTCCTGTGTCCTGGCGCCGGGTTTGATGTTACTCCCACCGATTGCTTGGCCGCTGCGCTCAGCGAAACGTTGCCTAAGGCCAGCCATTTGGCGCTGGGTTTCGATTCCCAATCGAGGATGAGCCAGGGAACGGCGAAGACCTCCATCGAGGGGTTGGCCAAAGGCGGGCGAATCAGGGAGAAGGGTAAACTGGTTGTGGTTGGACTTGGCTATGAAAGCAGGCAGATCGATTTTGGTAACGGCGAGAAATGCGCCATGACCATACCCTGGGGAGACGTTGCGACGGCGAACTATTCCACCGGCATACCCAACATCAAGGTATTTGTGCCGGTGTCCCCGAAATTGGTAAAAAGAATGCGTATGTTAAACAGAGTGCGGTTTCTTCTGGGGCTCGGTTTGGTGCAGAGTTATTTGAAAAGGAAGGTGGGCAAAGGGAGTCGCGGGCCGAGTGATGAGCAACGGGAAAATCAACCTACTTATGTCTGGGGTGAAGTTACCAATGAAGCCGGTGAGCGCAGAACCGGCAGGATCAAAACGGCGAACGGTTACGCATTGACGGTTACCGCTGCGCTTGCCCTGGTGGATATTGTTTTCGATGGCAACTTTCCGGGTGGTTATTACACGCCATCGTTGCTCGCGGGAAAAGGCCTGATCGAGCGCTTGCCGGGTTCAGGAAAAATAGAAATTACTTGAAGACCTGCGCGGCGGACCCATATCTAGCGCGACCGCGACGGAGTCAGGCGCTACCAGGCAAAGGCTGACAGCAATCATGGCAGAATTCAGACCCGCAAGATTTTTGCGAAATCGCCACGCACAATCGATTCTCAGCGGCTTGAATATTCGGCAGCCGGTGGTTCGGTTTCGTGGTCGGAACATGCTGCAGGCGTCACGATCAATGTTGCTGGATTGTGGTGAGGGGGTAACCTGGCATGGTTATTATTCGCCTCATCTTGAAGCGAAGTCTGGTGCACGCAAGCTGGCGATCCTGATTCATGGCTGGGAAGGGAGCGCCCACTCTCTATACTTGATATCCGCCGCTGATTATTTGTACCGGCAAGGCTTCGAAATTTTTCGCCTCAATATGCGTGATCATGGACTTACGCATCATCTGAATGTCGAACTGTTCCATTCCGGTCGAATTACGGAAGCGGTTGGTGCGGTGTCGAGATTGCAAAGCCTGTTTCCCGAACACGCGCTCTATCTTGGCGGGTTTTCGCTCGGCGGAAATTTCTGTCTGAGAATCGCGGCCAGGGCGCCCAGTGCAAATATCGATCTGAAAAAAGTAGTTGCGGTCTGCCCGGTTCTTGAGCCACGCCATACTATTGAGGCACTCGATAGCGGCTTTTTTGGTTACCAGAAATATTTCGTGGCCAAGTGGCGACGCTCGCTGAATATCAAACAGAAACTATTTCCGGATATTTACGACTTTTCGAACATTCCCTGGACGAATGGATTGATGGACATGACCGAGAGGTTCGTTGACGCTTATGCTCCTTATCCGGATTTGAAAACCTATTTGTCGGATTATGCGATCACCGGCGATAAGCTTGCCGGTTTGCTGATCCCATCGACGCTGATCTCGGCAAAAGACGATCCGATGATTCCAATAGGTGATCTCGATCGAGTGGCCAGGACTGAGGCGTTGGCTATCGTGGTGACCGATTATGGCGGTCACTGTGGTTTTCTTGAAAATCTGAACGGCAGCAGCTGGATCGATAGCCAAATCCATCGCCAATTCATGGAAGTCACTTGAACATTGTTTGTGTCGGTGCCCGGATTGTGCTGCTGGCCATATTTCTTGGCGAAGGCGCCAGTCGTGTAATTGGCACGAACCAGCAGGTTATGGAATTCGTGGTCTATGGTTATCCCGACTGGCTGCGCGTCCTGACCGGTAGCGTTCAAGTTGCCAGTGTGTTGTTGCTCTGGTATCGAGAAACTCGTCTGCTCGCTGCCGCCCTGGCTTTTCTGGTTATCGTCGGAACCGCGTTTAGCTACTGGCGCTATGACGATATGTCTGCCCTGTTGTACCCGGCCGCATGGATGGTGTTGCTGGGCTTTGCGGCCTGGCCGTTCAAGAGTGGTGATGGCGATACGGGCGGCGAGGTGTGAGGCTTGCAACGAGAGCGAGTGATCGGCTACTCAGACGATAAATCGCGAACCAGTTGATCCAGAAATTCCTGTCCTTCAAAAAATGACTGAACGGCGATTCTTTCATCCATCCCATGGGCGCGGGTGTCATTAATATCGAAAAACATGCCGTTTAAGCCATAGGTCGGGATGCCGGCGTTCCTAAGATACAGGCCATCGGTAGCACCGGTGGCCATGATGGGCGTAACGATAACCTCGGGCCACATCCTTCCTGAAATTTCTTCAACGGCATCAAAAAGCTCCGCGAGCATCGGCGAAGGGTCGCTTGGGACGGCATCCCAGATCGAGGTCACTTCGATCTGGTCATTCGCGATCAGCTCAAGCAGTTTCTCGTGAACTTCCACGGCAGACTCTCCCGGAAGGATTCGACAATTGATCACGGCGCTCGCCAGTTGAGGCAGTGCGTTTTCGGCATGCCCGCCTGACAGCATCGTGGCGACGCAGGTTGTACGCATCATCGAATTGAGTGTGGTATTTGTTGCCAGCCGCGCCGCGGCGTCCGGATCTGACGGCGATTGCGCGACTGCGAGCATGTCGGATGCGATTGCAGGAGGCTGGGTCGGAGCCATATTCTGAAAAAATAACCTCGTGCCTTCGTTCATGGTTACCGGAAACTTGTAGCCGGCAATATTGAGCAAGGCCTGCGCCAACTCATAGATGGCATTGTCCGCATCCGGTCTGGAGCTGTGGCCGCCCGGGTTTCTGACATCTATGCGATAGCTTTGATAAACCTTTTCGCTGACCTGGATAGCGTTAAAAACCTTGGTGCCGTCGATGATCAGGCCCATGCCGCCCTCGTTAAGCGCGTACTCGGCCTCGATCAGTTGGCGATGATTTTTTAGCAGCCAGGCTATACCGTTATTGTCCCCACCCTCTTCGTCAGCGGTTAGCGCGACGATGATGTCCCGGTTTGG
>JAPUHG010000070.1 GCA_027297845.1 Gammaproteobacteria bacterium
GCCTACCGGCCCGGCGCATGACTGACCTGAAGAGGCTCAGCTAACAATAGTTGGTTTGCATGTCACCCGGATCAATCACACAACTCAAGCTCTTTTACCTGATCGCGCTCGCGTTCATCATGTTCGCTTTCGATCAGCCGGCGGTTATTGTCGGCCTGCTGGTTGTCCAGCTATTGTTCTGGCTTGGGTCGGCTCTGCCGGTAGCAGGGATATGGACGGCGATCCGCCGACTGCGATTGTTTTTTCTGATTATCATTTTGTCCTTTGCGTTCATCGGCACGGACAATGACCAATGGCACTCGATACCGATAGGGCCTTGGGCAATCAAAATCAACTTGACCAGCATTCAGCTGGCTCTCCTGATGTGTCTGCGCGTCATAACGCTGGTCATCGCCAGCAACTGGGTAAGGCTAAGCTCGCCGAAAGATGCATTTGTCGGCGGGCTCCGCGCAATCGGCCTTCCGGAACTCGTCGCGCTGGGCATCGATGCCACGCTCGACAACCTGGGTGGTGGCGGCGGGCGTGGCAAGGGCGATGGCGGTGGGCGCCATCGCGATAAACAACCCGAACAGGACAATGCCAACTCGCTGACTTTCGCACAGATTCGCAGTGGCGACGTGACGGTTGCAACGGACTGGTTCGCGCGCCATTTCAAAAAGGCCAGGGAGGCTCTGGCCGATCGCTATCAGGATTTGCCGGCAGCGACCATTCATGACCTTACGATCGTACTCGGCGTCAGCCTGGCGATCATGAGTCTGAAGCTGCTGCAGATCCTGCCCGGCCTGCCGGTGGCGCCCGGCCACAAAAATATTCTGATCATCCCGCTGTTACTGTTTGCGGCACGTGCGACCCACGGACGTTTTGGGGCAACGTCAACGAGCATGGTCGCAGGCATCGTCTCTTTCATGCTCGGCTATGGGAAATACGGAATTCTCGAGCTTGCCCATTTCATCGTGCCCGGCATGCTTGCCGATGTCCTTACCCCGCTAGCGCGGGCAACCAGCCGATCGGGACGTTTGCTCCAGTTCATCCTGATCGGAGCAGTCCTCGGGCTGGGGCGGTTCGCTGCAAACTTCCTCATTATCGTCCTGGCCGGTGCACCACAGATCGCTTTCCTGTTGTACTTGCCAATTCTCATTTCTCAGGTAACATTCGGCGCCTTGAGCGGTTTCGTCAGTCTCGTGTTTCCGAAAGACGCCAAAGATCTGGAGAAACAAAATCAGGGGTAAAATGAAAGCCATGGTCAAAGATGACGGTCGCACACACCTGGACAGCGCCTTGATGCGCGAAAGCCTGGTGAGTAAATCCCTGATTGAAAACACCGACAGTGTAACCGTACAGCGCATGGTGCCGGATGTTCGCGTGCTCGCAATCGGTGGGCGCAGCATCATGGATCGTGGCCGCGAGGCAATCTTGCCGCTGGTCGAGGCAATTGCCGAACTCAAGAAAGAGTTCAGACTGATTGTCGGCGTAGGCGGGGGAGCTCGCGCGCGGCATACTTACGAGATCGGCATCGACCTGGGTTTGCCCATCGGCGGGCTTGCGCGCATCGTCGGCGGTGTCGAAGAGAACAACCGCGATATTCTGCAATTTCTGCTGGCGCCGCACGGCGGCATCACGTTCATCAAGGAGCACTTTCAGGATCTGCAGCTTTTCCTGGCAAACGGCATGATTCCGATTTGCATCGGTCAGCCACCGTATCATTTCTGGGAACCCCCCTCGAAAGAGAAAGGCCGTTTGCCGGATAACGGGCCTGACGTCGGCTTGTTCCTGCAAGCCGAGGTTATCGGTGCTGAGCAGTTCATCTTTGTAAAGGACGTCGACGGTGTTTATACCGACGACCCGCAAAAAAACCCGGATGCGAAATTTATCGCCGAAATTACTGCCCGTGAATTGCTGGACGGGGGCTATCCGGATTTACCCATTGAACGGGAATTCTTGAGGACTTTGGACAATGCCCGGTCCGTTACTTCCGTTCGCGTCATCAACGGGCTGAACACGGACAACCTCCGGCGCGCACTCGAAGGCGACGCTGTCGGTACGATTATCTATTCCCGGCGGCACCCGGGAACCGGCGGAAAAAATCGATGAGCACAAAACGACACGGGAAAATCTGGATCGAGGGCATGGACACGCCGCTGTTGAACAAGACCTTGTCCGGCCGGAATTCTGGCGATGAACCCGGCGACCGTTCCTCGGTCAGCATTCTGCCCGATGTCTGGATCATCAAGATCGGCGGCCAGAGCATCATGGATCGCGGCAAATCCGCCGTGCTGCCGATTCTCGAAGACCTTGTCGCCGCCCACCAGCGCGGCGTACGTTTTATTCTCTGTACCGGCGGCGGCACCCGGGCGCGGCATGTCTATTCACTGGGCCTCGATCTCAATCTGCCCACCGGAATGCTGGCCCGCCTCGGCAGCACTGTGCCCGTACAGAACGCACGCATGCTGCAGATGCTGCTGGCCAAAGACGGTGGCATCGTCATATACGCGGACGATTTCGACAAACTGCCGTTCTTTCTGAATTCCGGTTGCATTCCAATCACCTCCGGTATGCCACCCAATGAATTCTGGGAGAAATCGGCTGCGGTCGGCCTGATCCCCAGCAATCGGACCGATGCGGGCGTCTATCTGCTCGGCGAGTTTCTCGGCGCCAAGGGCGTGCTTTATATCAAGGACGAAGATGGCCTGTATACCGATGACCCGAAAAAAGACCCGCAGGCGAAACTGATCCCCGAAATCTCGGCCCGGGAGCTGCTCGACAGCGATCAGGATGACCTGATCATCGAGCGCGTCGTGCTGGAGTACATGGTGCGCGCCGAAAAGGTCCGCAAAATCCAGATTGTCAATGGCCTCAAACCCGGCGAGGTCAACGCGGCGATCGATGGCGAGCCGGTCGGCACGATTATTCGGGCTGAGTGATCAACCGAATCTGATCGATATCTTTCAGGCGGCTGCCTTTCCTTTTTTTCTCGCCGCCGGCGGCATTGTGCAGCTTGAGGCCCCGATATTTGGTGATAATGAAAAACAGTCCGTCTTTTTTCCTGGCCAGTTCCTGAGCATCGAATCGGCGCAGCTTGCCGGTGCAGGTCGAGACTTCGACGGCCGTTACATCGGCCTCTTCCTGCAAAAAGTTCGCCAGCGGGATACCCTGTTTGCCCTTCTGCCGACCTTCGGTGAACAAGACTGTGTCGTCCAGTTTGCGTAATTCTTCCAGTGGCCGGGTCCACCGCACTTCGTCATCCACCAGCAACGATATGTCTCCGGTACACGGGCGCCGGCCATCTTCTCCGGTCTGAATGACCTGGGCGGCACTTGTGTTGAACCACAATAATCCGATCGCAGCCGCCAGCAAGCATGATATCGATAGTGCGTTGCGGAAGTTCCCGCCAACGCGATAAACCCGGATTTTCTCGTTGCCTTGCATCAATCTCTTCCCTTGGCCGCCCTGCGTTCGATCTTGTCGTTATAGCGCTCTTCGGGGGTCATGTCCTTACGGCGTTTACCCTCTTTTTGTCGCTCTCTGTACTCTTCGTACCTTTTATCGGCCTCCGAAATGCGCACGCTTTGCGCATCGGACCCGCCGGTTTCGGGCAACCTGTGGGCAGGTATCACGGTTGCCGGCTGATAGACTATCTCAGGCCCTTCGCCGAAAAACCATACCTGGGTAATACGCTCCACCGCTTCCGAACAGCGATCATCGGGTTTGCTCACGATTATGACGCTGTCATCCCGGCCTAACGCTGCAATAAGGTCCGCCGCCGATTTTTGCATATTTACGGAAATTCGCCGGTCATTGTCCGTCTGGAAACGCAAATCGAAACTTAATTCTGATGCCAGCGCCTGAAGGGCTTCGGACAACATCACCTTTGTGGCTACCAGCTCCACCATGCCCGAACAGGGCCGATGGTTGATTTCAACGCCTTCATTCCCCGTTATTTCAAATACGGCTTCTTGCGCCTGCAGCGGCAAGCTCGCAAAAAAAGCAAAAATTATTCCCCGCGCCACAGGGGAAAACCAGTTTATGGAGCACGCATTGAACACAGATCTACCTGAAATAAGGTGCCAAAGCCCGGATATCATGCAGGAGTTACCGGGCCAGCTACCAGTATAGCAACGAATAAGCCCGCGGGTGTTTGCCGCTCTCGCGGTTACCCGTTTCTTTCGAAACCATGCCAATACACTCACCCAGCGACCTGCTGACGATTATGGGCTGGCATTGAAGCCGCCGGGCAATTTTTTGGAAACAATGGAGCTTGGTACGATAACGCGCTAGTATGTGCACAGTACTGGTACTCGTTACGATTCTTTCAGGCCTGTGAGAGGGCTCAATATGCCGGCCATGGGTATAGGTCGACCGGCATTTGCAAAAGGAGACAGTGAATCATGCGTGGATTTTCATTGGTTTTTAGTGTTATCGCCCTGTTGGCATTATCGACAGGATCTGCATCCGCCGATGACAGATGGTACGCCGGGGTCAGCGTTGGCGGCATGGATGTCGGCATCATTTGCACCGTAAATTGCGATGACAAGGACACCGGGTGGCGCCTGTTTGGCGGCTATGAGTTCGCCGAGTACTGGGGTGCTGAGTTTGGCTACATGGATTTCGGGAAAGCGACTTCGGGAACCGCGACAGTAGAAATCGATGGCATCGACATCGTCGTCACCGGGACCTACCCGATCGACGATAGATTCGGCGTATTCGCGAAACTAGGTATTTATTTCCTCGATGCGAATTTGAGTGATACTCTGGCTGCATCCCAGAACACGGATAGCTCTGGCCTGACCTTTGGATTTGGCGGCTCCCTCAAAATCGATGACAATTTTTCGCTGCGCGCCGAATGGCAGTTATTCGATGATATCGGCGAGCAGGCAGTGACCGGTGTTTCGGACCTCGAATATTGGAGCATTGGTGTGGTCTATGCCTTTTAGGCACTCCCAAGACCGGTAGGCGTAATTTAATTCCCTGGCTGTTTTGGAAAAAAAGACCGGCCGTTAATTCCAAAACCGCATAAAAAAAAATTAACGGCCTCGGGAGCGATGCGGCCTTGCGGATGGCAACTACGCGCCAATGGTGAACATCCGGGTTTATTCTTCCCAGTCGCCGGGCAGCCAGCGCGCAGCCAGCAACAACAATCCGGCGGCAACCAGGTAGAGGCTCGTGCCGGCCAGGATCGAGTATTTGAGTGCGTCGTCGCCGTACCGTCCTTGCAGCGCATCCGACAGCATTCCTATCACGACGGTGCCTGCGCCAATGCCGATCAGGTTGTTGATAAACAAGAACACGGCGGAAGCCGTGGCCCGCATATTGGCTTTGACCAGGTGTTGTATCGCGGCGATTACCGGCCCCAACCAAACCAGGCCCAGTGCAGTCGGTATCAGCATCAACAAAAATGTCAGGGCCAGTGACGTCGATAACACGCCCGCCAAATACAAAGGTAC
>JAPUHG010000071.1 GCA_027297845.1 Gammaproteobacteria bacterium
ATCGCTATCCTGGGCACTGGCGACTCCGGCGCAAAGAAACGCAGCCATCATTACTATCAGAAATGCTCTAGTCCGCATTTTTCATAAAACTCCTGTCTATCCGCGGCCGTTTGGCCGCAGCCCGCGCGGGTTTTAATCCTGCGTGTCTGGCTGCCAGCGCAAATCAAGCTGCCGAGCCGCCCGCACATCGTCAAGCCGCCTGACCGGCAGCGTGTATGGCGCGCCTTTCACTTTTTCCGGATCGGCTTTCGCTTGTTCGCGGATCGCGATCATGGCCTCAACGAACCCATCCAGGTCTTCTTTTGCTTCACTTTCGGTCGGCTCAATCAACAGACACTCAGGAACCAGCAACGGAAAATAGGTAGTCGGCGCATGAAATCCATGGTCGAGCAGACATTTGGCGAAATCCATCGCGGTCACACCGAGCTCGTTCTTTTCTTTTTGCAAGGTCACGATCAATTCATGACTAGCGCGTCTTTCCGGGTAGGCCAGCGTAAATCCCGCATCCTGCAATCTCTTCATCAGGTAATTGGCGCCAAGGGTCGCATTTTCCGACACCCTTTCCATGCCTTCGCGACCCAGCAATCGAATATAGACATAGGCGCGTAACAGCACCCCGGCGTTACCCATAAAGGCTGACAGACGACCGATGCTTTGTGGCAGATCTTTTTCGTCAAGCCAGCGGTAACGGTCACCTTCTTTTCCGACAACGGGTAACGGCAGGAATTCCTTAAGTCGATCGCCAACACCGACCGCACCCGAACCGGGCCCGCCGCCGCCGTGCGGCGTAGAAAAAGTCTTGTGCAGGTTCATATGGATAACATCGAAACCCATGTCACCGGGAGCAACCTTGCCGAGTATGGCATTCAGGTTTGCGCCATCGTAATAAAGCAGGCCACCGGCATCGTGAACGATGCGTGACATTTCCCGAATTTTTCGGTCGAAGACGCCGACGGTCGACGGATTGGTCAGCATAATGCCCGCCGTGTGCGGCCCGACCGCCGCTTTCAGCGCTTCCAGATCGACGTCGCCATCCTTGCCGGTCGGAATTTCACGCACGCTGTAACCACACATCGTCGCCGTCGCGGGATTGGTTCCATGCGCCGCATCCGGTACCAGGATTTCGTTACGATCATTATCGTCACGCGCCTGGTGATACGCACGGATCATGGCAACACCGGCAAACTCGCCCTGCGCTCCCGCCATCGGTGTCAGCGACACCGCTCTCATCCCGGTAACCCCGCGCAACATTTCCTGAAGTTCAAACATGCAGGACAGAAAACCCTGGCCATGGCTTTCCGGGCCCAGTGGATGGCGCGACAAGAATCCGGGCAACATCGCAAGCTGGTTGCAGGCGCGCGGATTGTATTTCATCGTGCAGGAGCCCAGCGGGTAAAAGTGCGTATCGATGGAGAAATTTTTCTGCGACAGACGCGTGTAGTGACGCACGGTCTGCAATTCAGACACCTCGGGCAACAACGGCGGCGACCCGCGAAGAAATTTTGCCGGCAAATCTACAGCCGTTTCCGCAAGCGGCGCCTGCGCGCTTGCCCGCCTGCCGCTGCGCGAGTGTTCGAAGATCAGTTTTTCGCTCATGCTCCCGGTCGCCTCCATTCAGCCGAGCGCTTTCAGTGCCGCTTCGTAATCGGGTTCCTGAGCGATCTCCGGAACCAGCTCTGAATACAAAACCGTATTGTTTTCGTCCAGGACCACGACCGCCCGGGCGGTCAAACCGCGCAGCGGTCCGTCAACCAGTTCGACGCCATAGTTTTTGGCAAAAACCGGCGCGCGCATCGTCGACAGTGTCTGGACATTTTCCAGCCCCTCATCGGCGCAGAACCTTTTCTGCGCAAACGGCAGGTCGGCCGAAATCATCAGCATGACCGTGTCTTCGTGTTCACGTGCATAGTCATTGAACTTCTTTGTCGAAATCGCACAGACCGGTGTATCAATGCTTGGGAAAATATTGAGTAATTTCTTTTTCCCGGCAAAATCCGCGACCGACACTTCCTGCAAGTCGCCATTGGTCAATTGAAAATCCGGAGCCTTGCCGCCAACCACGGGAATGTCCCCTGCGGTATGAATCTCGTTACCTTTCAATGTAATCGTTGCCATTTTTCTCTCCAGTTTATGTTTTCAAAATTTCTGCAAGCAAATCACGATAGCGCTCGATATCTGCTTCGGTTTTTGTTTCGGTCGCACACAACAACAAGGCATCGCCCAACTCCGGATGTGACCCGGACAGGTCCAGGCCGCCGAGGATCCCCTGCTCCGCGAGTTGGGCAAGCAGCGGCGCGACCGGCCGATCCAGGCGAATCGCGACCTCATGAAAAAACGGCTGCTTGAATACTCTTTCCACACCCGGGAGTGCGCACAATGCTGCGCAAAGCTCGCCGGTCCTCTTATGCGACAGGCTGGCAACTCTGGCCAGGCCTTCCGCACCGAGCAGACTCATGTATATGGTCGCGGCCGTTACCATCAAACCCTGGTTGGTACAGATGTTCGAGGTGGCTTTCGATCGGCGAATATGCTGCTCCCGCGCCTGCAAAGTCAGCGTAAAGCCACGCTTGCCATCCAGGTCAACGGTGCGTCCGACCACGCGACCAGGCATCTGCCGAACGAGCGACAGGCGCGTCGTCAGGAAACCAAAATATGGCCCGCCCGATGACAGCGGAATACCTAAGGGCTGGCCTTCGCCGCAGACGATATCGGCACCGTGTTCGCCCCACTCACCGGGTGGTGTCAGCAAAGCCAGCGACATGGGGTTAACCACGGCGACGGTCAGCGCATTCTGTGCCCTGGCCCAGTCAGTGATCGCACCGACCTCCTCCAGCACGCCAAAGAAATTGGGTTGCTGCACGACAACCGCGGTCAAGTCTTCACCGCTGTACTTATCCAGGGATTGCATAACGCAATCGCCGCCAGCGGGGCAATAAGGCAGATCGATAAACTCGATTTTCTGAGCGCTGCAAATCACCTCGGCCACTTTCCGGTATACCGGGTTTACGGCACCGAGGAACAGGATGCGCCGGGACTTTGCCGCCCGGTTGGCGCGCACCGCCATCAGGCACGCTTCCGCAAGCGCAGAGGCACCGTCATACATCGAAGCGTTGGAGACTTCCATGCCGGTCAGACCGGTCATCATCGTCTGGTATTCGTAGATCAGTTGCAGCGTACCCTGGCTGGCTTCGGCCTGGTATGGCGTATAGGCGGTGTAATACTCCCCGCGGGTGGTAATTTCCCAGACTGCCGCCGGTATATGGTGCTCGTATGCGCCACCGCCAATAAAATTCAGCGCGCCGCTGTCCATCCGCGCACGATCATGCATCAGGCGTGCTATTTCCATTTCGCTGACGGCGTCGGGCACACAATCAAGGGACTTCAGCCGCAGATTGTCTGGAATCTCGTCAAAAAGATCCTCGACCGAACCGGCGCCAATTGCCGCAAGCATTTTCGCGATGTCATCATCTGTGTGGGGGATAAAAGGCATATCTGTTTTCGCTCGCGCTAGTCTACGTCTTCCAGGAACTGCTCGTAGGCAGCCGCGTCCATCAGCGAATCCAACTCGGATGCGTCGCTGGGCTGCATGCGAACCAGCCAGCCATCGCCATAAGGATCCGTATTCACCATCTCCGGCGTGTCATCCAGCGCGGAATTGACTTCCAGCACCTCGCCGCCAACCGGGCTGAGCAAATCGGATGCCGCCTTGACTGACTCGACGACGCCAAAAGCGTCGCCACTGGCGACAACGCTGCCAACTTCGGGCGCTTCGACGAAAACCAGGTCGCCAAGAGCGCCCTGAGCATGATCGGTGATGCCAACAACGGCGGAACCATCGTCTTGCAGGCGCACCCACTCATGGTCACTGCTGTATTTAAGATCTCCAGGTACGTTACTCATGGTCTTCTCCTTTTGGATGCCGTCTCAGCCAACTGCCTCGCCATTGCGCACGAACGTGGTTTTCACAACTCGCGCCGGCAGGAGTTTGCCGCGAATCTCAACCTCGCACCGCTCTCCGCAAGCAACCGGTACTCGTGCCATACCGATCGAGCAGCCCAGGGTTGGCGAGAAACTGCCGCTGGTCGTTTCGCCATCGCCAGCGGCGCAAATAACTTTCTGGTGCGCCCGGAGCACACCCTTGCCCTCCAGTATCAGGCCAACCAGCTTCCGGTCCACACCATCGGCCTTATTTTTTTCAAGCGCAGAACGGCCGATAAAATCGCGCTCCTGCGGCTCCAGCGCAACTGTCCAGGACAACGCCGACTCCAGCGGGGTCGTACTCTCATCCATGTCGTTGCCATACAGATTCATGCCCGCTTCAAGACGCAGCGTGTCCCTGGCGCCAAGACCGCAGGGGCGCACGCCAGCCTGGTTCAGCCGGTTCCAGAAATCCGCGGCAAGCTCGGCCGGCAGCAAAATCTCCCAGCCATCCTCACCGGTATAGCCGGTACGCGCGACAAACAATTCACCAACCTCGGCGGCGCTGAACGGTTTGAGCGCCAGCGCAGATTCAGCCTGTTCAGCTGGCAGCAACGCGGCCGCTTTTTGCCGGGCGTTGGGGCCCTGGATCGCGATCATGGCCAGGTCGCTGCGCTCGGTGAGCGTCAATTCCTTGCCGGTGGCCTGCTCTTCGATCCAGGCCAGGTCTTTCTCACGGGTCGCGGCGTTAACGACCATCCGGAACCGGTCCTCCGCCAGGTAATAGACGATCAGATCATCAATCACGCCGCCGGCGCCATTCAGCATGCACGAGTACAGGGCCTTGCCTGGTTCGCGCAACTTGGCGACGTCGTTGGCCAGCAGTCTGGACAGAAAAGAGCGCGTCGCAGCGCCTTTGAGATCGAGGACGGTCATATGGGACACATCAAACATGCCAGCATCATTGCGCACTGCATGATGCTCTTCGATCTGCGAACCGTAATTGACCGGCATCTCCCAACCGCCAAAATCAACCATGCGCGCGCCGAGAGCGACCTGCGCATCGTATAACGGGGTTTTGTCTGACATGACCTTCCACTCCTGGATCGGCAATAAAAAAGGCGGCAGATCATAATTCTGCCGCCCCTCTGTCCTGATACCTGAGAGATCGGGCCAGAACCATCCTGACCGCACCCCTTCGGTGGACCGCATCGCGGCCGCTCTCCAGAGCCGATATGTATCCACTGTCCGTTTGCCTGAGCGTTTCCGGGCAAGTTGCGCCTTCGGCGACCCTTTTCGGGTTCTCTCCAGCGGATACTTTGAATCGGGGGGAGAATGATAGCCCATCAATCCGCCGAATGTAATTACGCGGCCCTAAGCCGCCTGGTTCACCCGAAATTGCGGATTCCGGCTGAACCAGGCAGGCCGGCAAACTTGCTGAGTGCATCGGGTAGCGGCGAGAATAGCCCTCCCGCTATCGGAGCAGGAGATTTAAGTGATCGCAGGCAAAGTTTTAGTCATCGCGGCAGCGGCCGCCCTACTGGCCGGTCAACCGAACTACGCTAACGCCGATGCGACCGCGGACCTGAACCAGCTGTTCGAGGATTCCTGGGAACGGACCCTGCGTGAGAATCCGACGTTCGCGTCCAGTCTTGGCGACCTGCGTTATAACCGGAAATGGCCCGATATGAGTCTCGCGGGAATCGCCCTTTCCCATGCCGACGATCGGCGAACCCTGGCCAGGCTAAAGCAGATAGACCGGTCGGCGCTGTCCGCCGCGGATCAAATCAATTACGAACTTTTCATGCGCCAGACCGAGGACCAGATCAAGAGCTATCGGTTCAGGCGTTTCCTGTTGCCATTAAACCAGCGCGGCGGAATCCAGACCGCGGATCAGCTTGCCGACCGACTGACATTCAACGATGTAAAAGCCTACGAAGACTGGATCGCCCGTCTGCGTGCCTTCGACGTCTACATGGACCAGACCATCAAACTGATGCGTCGCGGCATCAAGGAAGGCAGGATTCATCCGCGCATCATCATGCAAAGAGTCCCGGCGCAGGTCGCCGCCCAAATCGTTGACAATCCAGCCAAGAGCCCGTTTTTCGCACCGTTTCAGGATATGCCTGACAGCATATCGGACCGAAAGCAGGACCGGCTGAAAACGCGGGCCCGCGCAGCGATAAAGCAAGGCGTCATATCCAGTTTCAGGCGGCTGGCCAAATTTATCGATAAAAGCTACCTGCCGATAACTCCGGACCAGGTCGGCGCCTATGCCCAACCGGACGGCGAGGCCTTTTACCAGTATCGGGTCGAGCGCTATACAACCACCTCGCTGACCGCCGACGAGATACACGAAATTGGCAAAACAGAAGTCGCCAGGATTCGCGGCGAAATGATGGAAATCATCGAGAACTTGAATTTTAGCGGCAGTTTCGACGATTTTCTTGAATTTTTACGCACAGATCCCCAATTTTACTATGAAGACCCGGATGAGCTGCTGGCCGGATATATCGCGATCACCAAGCGGATCGATCCGCAGATACCGAGGCTATTCAACCGGCTGCCGAAAGCGCGCTACATCGTCAAACCGATACCCGATGCCATTGCACCGGACACCACCACCGCGTACTACTCACAACCGGCTGCCGATGGCAGCAGGCCGGGGACTTATTTCGTCAACCTGTACCGTCCGGATGTGCGACCAAAATATGAAATGGAAGTGTTGAGTGTGCACGAGGCGGTACCCGGGCATCATTTGCAAATTGCGCTCGCACAGGAACTGGGCGATCTACCGGCGTTCAGGCGCTATGGCGGTTTTACCGCTTTCGTCGAAGGCTGGGGCCTGTACAGCGAAAGTCTGGGTGGGGATCTCGGGCTGTACCAGGACCCGTATTCCAAGTTCGGCCAGCTCACCTATGAAATGTGGCGCGCCGTGCGTCTCGTTGTCGATACGGGCATGCACGCAAAGTTTTGGCCCCGTCAGAAAGCGATCGATTTCTTCATGGCCAATGCGGCGAAAACCGAACTCGATATAATCAACGAGATCGATCGATATATCGCCTGGCCGGGGCAGGCGCTGGCCTACAAGATTGGCGAGTTGAAAATCAAACAACTGCGCCGACAGAGTGAGCAGGAATTGGGCGAGGACTTCGACATCAGGCGCTTCCACAATGCGGTGCTCAGCAGCGGCGCGGTACCGCTGGATATATTGGAAGACCAGATCAACCAGTGGCTAGCGGCGGAAAATGAGCGCCTGACCATCACCCGCTAAAGCGAAAAAAGCGAACGCATGAGTATAGCTCGAAGAAAATCCGTTAGCTGCCTGGTCGATGGTATTGGGATTGGCGGCAACCAGCCGATCGTGATCCAGTCGATGACCAACACCGATACTGAGGATGTCGAGGCGACGGTCAGCCAGGTTGTTGAACTGGCGCAGGCAGGTTCCGAGCTGGTACGGATTACGGTCAACAATATAAAAGCGGCCGAGGCCGTGCCGAGAATTCGCGAGCGCCTGGATCAGCTTGATTGTGCGGTGCCGCTGATTGGCGATTTTCACTTCAACGGTCATAAGCTGCTGCGCGAGGTTGACGATTGTGGCGACGCGCTCGCCAAGTTTCGCATCAACCCCGGCAACGTGGGTCGCGGAAAAAAGCGCGACCCGCAATTTACCGAGATGATCGAAGTCGCCTGCAAGAAAAACAAGGCGGTGCGTATCGGCGTCAACTGGGGCAGCCTGGATCAGGACCTGCTGACCTCGCTGATGGACGAAAACTCGGCGCGCAGCAAGCCGCTGGATGCACGTCGCGTGGTACTGGAAGCCATGCAGCAATCCGCATTAAAAAGTGCGCAGCGTGCCGAGGAAATAGGCCTGCGCCACGAGCAGATTGTTCTGTCCTGCAAGATGTCCGGCGTGCAGGATCTAATCGCGGTTTACCAGGACCTGTCGGGACGTTGCGACTATCCATTGCACCTGGGTTTGACCGAGGCCGGGATGGGCAGCAAGGGCATCGTCGCCTCGACCGCCGCATTGGCCGTGTTGCTCCAGCAAGGCATCGGCGACACCATCCGCATCTCGCTGACACCCAAACCGGGCGCCTCGCGCGCCCGGGAAGTTCAGGTCGCACAGGAGATTTTGCAAAGCATGGGCCTGCGCGCATTTTCCCCGGTCGTGATCGCCTGCCCCGGTTGCGGGCGAACCACGAGCACTGTTTTCCAGGAGCTTGCCCAGGAGATCCAGATTGACATTCAACAACGAATGCCCGAGTGGCGAGAAAAGTATCCCGGTGTCGAAAACATGAGCGTCGCCGTGATGGGGTGCGTCGTAAACGGTCCGGGAGAAAGCAAACACGCCAATATCGGCATCAGCTTGCCGGGCAGCGGTGAAAAACCGGTTGCGCCGGTATACGAAGATGGCAAGAAAACGGTTACTCTCAAGGGCGATAACATAGCCGGTGAATTCAAGGAACTGGTGGCTGCCTATATCAGCATCCATTACCCCGCAAAACATGAATCATGAATTGAAAAACAAACGCTGCCAGGCCTGCGAAGGCGGCGTGGAACCCCTGTCACCTGAAGCCGTAGCTGAACTCAGCGGACAAATCGAGGCGGGTTGGGAGTTGTCTGCCGACGGCCTGCAAATTCAGCGGGATTTTTCCTTTAGCGGTTTTTACAAGACCATGAACTTTGTCAATGCCGTCGCCTGGATCGCCAACACTGAAAACCACCACCCTGATCTCGAAGTCGGTTATGGCCATTGCCTGGTTCGCTACACGACCCACGCGATCGGCGGCCTGTCTGAAAACGATTTTATCTGCGCCGCTAAAATTGATTCACTTTTTTCTGATTAGATACCGAGCTTATTGAGAATATCGGCAATACGCCCCAGCA
This sequence comes from Gammaproteobacteria bacterium, assembly GCA_027297845.1. Taxonomy (GTDB): domain Bacteria; phylum Pseudomonadota; class Gammaproteobacteria; order Steroidobacterales; family MnTg04; genus MnTg04. The sequence goes on from JAPUHG010000071.1 coordinate 8,809, forward strand.
CCATGGTCAACGCGGGATGACTGGTTTCAAAGCGATCGATATTTCCGGAAACCGTTTCCGCCAGGTTGGCAGGGCTCTGGTCCCCGCCTTCAGTCAGCACTTGGCCAATACTGGCGTGCAACGCCGCTAACTGTGCCTTGGCATCGTCATCAAGACTGCTGCCTTCCGCCAGTTCCTGCTGCAACTCATCGAGTAATTTTTCCAGTTCTGCACGCGGCATTTTGCCTGCTCCTTATTATGTGTTCAGCCCGTTTTGGGCCAGGTTTTTCAACGCTTCACCGGTGAGCCGATAGGGCTCAAAGCCGGTCACCCGATGGGCGCCGATGGAATCAAAAAATCCAATAGCCGGCTCGTTCCAGTCAAGCACCATCCAGTCCAGTCGGCCACAGTTTCTTGCGATGGTTTCTTTCGCCAATTCGCGCAACAAGGCGATGCCGATGCCGAGACCGCGAAAGCGAGGACGGACAAAAAGATCCTCCAGAAAAATTCCGGGTTGTCCGAGAAAGGTCGAAAAATTGTGGAAATAAAGCGCGAAACCAGCCGCTTCCACCGTGCCGTCATCGGTCGCCGCCTCGGCAATCAATACTTCGGCATACGCCTTCTCTGCAAACAAGCTGGCAACAAGTCTTTCTTCGGTCGCGCTCACCTGGTCACCCAGTTGCTCATAGTCCGCCAGCTCCCTGATAAAGGAGAGGATCAGCGCCGCGTCATCCCGGCAAGCCGCCCGTATATTAAGATCACCTGCGCTCATCGAAACTCGGCACCCAATTCGCTGGCCGTATGCTCCGGCCGTGTAATCAACTCAGGCATATCTCCGCTCATTCCCATCGCCCGCCTGACGAAGGCCTTGCGCGCCGGCGGCAATGCGTTGACCAGACTTAGTCCAAACCCGCGAATCCTGGCCAGCGATCGTGAATCGTTACTGAACAGACGTTTGATCCCGTCCATCGCCGCGAGCATCGCCAGGTTGTCACCCTTGCGCCAGCGCTCGTAGCGACGCAAGACAGAACGATCCCCGGGGTCCTCATCGGCCTGTAGCGCCTTGATCAATGTTTCGTACAGCGCCGCCGCATCGAGGAAACCCAGGTTGACTCCCTGCCCGGCCAGCGGATGAATCGCGTGTGCCGCATCGCCGATCAGCACCAGCCGTTGACGGCAATAATCGCGCGCATGCAGCAGACGCAGAGGAAAGGCGGCTCGCTGGCTGCACGAGAGCATCTTACCCAGTTGTCCATCGCTGGCCGCCTCGAGCTCGGCAAGAAACTCCTGGTCATCGAGCCCGAGCAAACGCTCAGCACCCTCAACCGTGTTTGACCAGACCACCGAGCTGCGACCATCGGCCAGCGGCAAAAAAGCCAGCGGACCGGACGGCAAAAATCGTTGCCACGCCGTTTCCTGGTGTGGGTTCTGGGTTTGGACGTGAGTAACGACCGCCTTTTGCTGGTAGGACCAGCCGGTGGTTTCGATTTCAGCCATTTCACGCAACGGCGATGCGGCGCCGTCGGCCGCCACGACCAGGGTGCAATCCATGACCTCTCCGCTGTCCAGCGTCAGTCGGGCTGTCGCATCCTCAAGCCGGAGTTCGCTGACCCGGCAGTTGGGACGCAGAACCACCCGCTCCATACTCTCAAGCGTTTGCCACAAGGCAAGGCGGATCAACTGATTTTCGACGATGTACCCAAGGGTGGCCGCACCGACTTCGGCCGCAGAAAAATGCACCGACCCCGGGAACCCCGGTTTCGATTCAGCATCCCAGACCTGCATTTCTCGATAAGGTGAAGCGCGCGTCGCAGCGATCTCCGCCCAGGCCCCGGCGGCTTCCAATACCCGCTGAGACGCTGCAGAAAGCGCGACCACACGAAGATCATAGTGGTCCCCGGCTACCGGCGGGTCGCCGGCTTCGAGCAACACCACGGTGCCCGTGAAGCGCTCATCGCGGCCCAGCAGCGCGGCCAGCGCACAACCGACCATTCCACCACCAACAATACAGATCGTGGGCGTAGTCATTGCAATGGCACACCTCGCGCCAGCCTGGGAAGATCGCCACCTCTGCCCATGGTATGCCTGGCCAAAAGGCTTTTTCCGCCGGGCAGCAAATCGAACATCACCAGCCCGAGGTTGCGAACCGCCTGGACGGAACTCAGCGGGTTGCCGAACACTCTGACCAGGGCATCGGTGAAATTCATGACCCTGGCCTGGTCAGCCGCACGCCATCGACGATATTTTTCCAATACCTGCCGATCACCTGGATCATCAGCCCCGGCAATCACCTCGGCCAGGCCTGCAACATCCCGCAGGCTCAGGTTAAAGCCCTGCCCGGCGATCGGGTGCAGCCCGTGGGCCGCGTTGCCAATAATCGCGACCCGGTGTCGGGTCTGCTCTTTTGATTTTATCATGCTCAGCGGATAGGACGCGCGCGAGCCTATTTTCTGCCAGTGCCCGAGACGATAGCCAAACAATTCCTGCAGGCGCTCGAGAATCTGCGGGTCATCCATCTGCAGGATTTCCTCTGCCTGCTCGCTCGGTACGGTCCAGACCAGCGCACTGCGCCCTTCGGTCATCGGCAGTACCGCCATTGGTCCATTATCGGTAAAGCGTTCGTAGGCAATATTCCGGTGTGGCTTTTCAGTGCTCACGTTGCTGATGATCGCGGTCTGACCATAGTCCCGGACCGTCGCATCGATACCGAGGATTTTTCTCACTACAGATTGCGCGCCATCTGCAGCGGCAACCAGTCGCCCCTGCAGATTGGCGATATTGCCGTCTTCATCCTTGACCGTGACCTTGACCGTATCTCCTTCATTGACCAGCGACTCGAGTCGCGCCGGACAAAACATCTGGATATTGGGGCAGGCTCCGAGCGCCGCCCACAGCGAGCGGCCGATCGCGCGATTGGGAACGACATAACCCAAAGCCGGTACGTTTTCTTCATGGGCGTTGATGCGGCTCATGCCAAAACGTCCGCGATCGGAAATGTGTATGGCGGAAATAGCGGTGGCGTCCTTTGCCATGTCCTCCCAAACGCCGATAGTCTCGAGTATCTGTTTCGAGCCGTTTGCTATTGCGGTCGAGCGATCGTCATAGCTGGGCTGAGGAGCTCCGCGCTTTCGTGGATCGAATGCTTCGATTACCGCAATACGCAACGGCAATGACGCCAGCGCGACGGCCAATGAAGCGCCAACCATGCCGCCACCGACAATAATTACAGCAAAATCTTTTTCTTCCGCATGCATGATTCAGCGTTAGTTTCCACCACCGACCAGGGCCTCGATTTCTTCAATTTCCCTGGGAACATCGTGGCTCAATACTTCACAGCCATCTTTGGTTATCAGAATATCGTCTTCGATACGCACGCCAATCCCCCACCACTTTCGGGCAACTCCCTTGCTGCCTGGCGGAATATAAATACCGGGCTCCACGGTCATCACCATTCCGGGCTCCAGATGGCGCCACTCCTCACCTACACGATAATCGCCAACATCGTGAACATCCATACCCAGCCAGTGCCCGGTGCGATGCATGAAAAATTTCTTGTAGGCTTCCGCTTTGATCAACGAGGGAACGCGTCCCTTCAACAGACCCAGTTTCACCAGTCCCCGCGTAATGATTTTGACCGCCGCATCATGCGGCTCGTTCCAATGGCGATCCGGCGCGACTTTTTCGATCGCGGCCTTTTGGGCATCCAGAACGATCTGATAGATTGCTTTCTGTTCCTTCGAAAACCTGCCGTTAACCGGCATCGTGCGAGTGACATCGGACGCATACCCGCGATACTCGCAGCCGGCGTCCACCAACAGCATATCTCCATCCTCCATGCCGCGGTTGTTCAGCACATAGTGAAGAATACAGCTGTTTGGACCGGATCCGACGATCGGCTGGTAGGCCGGGTTACAACCATTGCGCTTGAACTCGTGCAGCAACTCCGCCTCGAGCACGTATTCCATGATCCCGGGCCTGCACGCCGCCATCAGTTTCTTGTGCGCCGAGGCAGCGATACGCGCGGCCTTTCGCATGGCGGCTATTTCGCCGCGGCTTTTGTAAAGACGCATATCGTGCAGGAGATGATCGAGGGCAACGAACTCCTGCGGTATCAGCCCGTCACTTTGTCCGCGATTGCGCAGGCCATCAAACCAGCCCATGACCTGCTTATCAAAATCAGGATGCGCGCCCATCGTGTAATAAACGCGCTCGCAGCGCTCCATCAGGCCGGGAAGAATTTCATCGATATCGGTAATTGGAAACGCGTCATCCGCACCATAGTCCGCCTGTGCGCCGTCAGGACCTGCTCTCGGCCCATCCCAGGTTTCTCTCGATGGATTGCGTTCCCGACAAAAAAGGATGTACTCGGAATGTGCGCGCCCGGGAATCAGCACCGCAACCGCGTCCGGCTCGTCAAAACCGGTCAAATAGAGAAAATCACTGTCCTGGCGAAACGGGTAGGTGGTATCGCGGTTGCGAATTTTCTCTGGCGCCGCCGGCAGGATGGCAATCCCGTCATTGCCGATCATCCGCATCAACTGTCGGCGGCGGCGGGCAAATTCTTTTGCTGTCATTCCGTGGAACCCTTTATTCCAGCCCTAGTGCGTCAAGGGTGGCTCACCCGCGGAACCCCGCATTCTCGCCAGCTCTTCATAGGTTAGTTGGACGCTCACTCGAAGATACTCGAGCACTTCCGTGTACGCAGCCTCTTCCTGTTCCTCATCGCCGCCGTTGATTGCCTGCGCGATCTGCTCCAGATCGGTCATCACTTCGCCCACGTTCTCTGGCAGACGGTCTTTCATTTCGCCCAGGCTGCCAAGCCCGAGCCCACACAGAAAACCCAGGCACCACTTGGCCAGACTTTCAGTGCGCTGATCCAGCGGATCGCTATCCTCCGGAAGCAGGGGCATAAAATCCATTTGCCCTTCTTCCAGTGCACGATAAGTCTCCGCGAATAGCTCGCCCATCGTATCGCGGCAACCTTCCGTCTGCCCCTGATGGTCGTTTTCCGGAAAAACCTCCGCCAACCAACGCGTACCGGATTGCTGCGATTCAGCGCAAAGAATTCCACACAACATCCCGTGTGCCTCGGCTGCCCCGCAGCTCCCGCCGGCGCTGTCCAGAGCATCGTTTAGCGTGTCAAAATCAGGCATTGGCAGGATTTCCCTCAATTATGCCGATTATCAGTCATCCGCCGCGGAATACCAAAAATAACCATTTTTACTGGCCCGCCCGGCACTATCGGCGAGCTTATGACAAGCGCCCAGATTGACCGCAGCTATCAGCCGGCCCTATATTTGCACAATGCCAAAAAATGACCCATCGAAACTATTCGAAGCCGAGCTTCGCAAACTGGAAAAACGCCTGGACGAACTGGTGGTTATTACCAGCCAACTCAAGGACGAAAACCGGTCTCTGCGTGAGCGTCAGGACAACTTGATCAACGAACGAGCCGGCCTGGTCCAGAAGAATGAACAGGTACGGGCGCGCGTAGATTCCATGATCACCCGGCTTAAGGCCATGGAGCAGAGCTAATGAGCGATACATTTGCCAAGGTCAACGTGCGTATCCTGGAAAAGGAATACCAGGTTTCCTGCCCGGTCAATGAACGGGCTGCGTTGCTTGACGCCGCGGAATTATTGAACAACAAAATGCGTGAAATCAGGGACAGCGGTAAAGTCATGGGTCTCGACCGCATTGCGGTCATGGCCGCGTTGAATATCACCAATGACTTTCTATTGGCGCAAAACGAAGGCACCAGCATCGACGAAACCGTAAGCTCGAGGCTGCGAGTCCTTACCGAGCGCGTTGAAACGGCCCTGCAAAAGGGCCAACAAATGGATTTGTGATACCTGCCACTTTTCAAGCCGGCCCGTCTATGTATACTGGTACTTATGGCGCCCCCTGCGGGGTTCGACACGGACCGGGATACCTCTCGACCCTAATTAAATAATCCCGGGACAAGGTACTGTCGGTGTTTTTGTGCATGGCCGCCCATTGCGGAAAGCCTGCGACACCACGGCCAGTCCCACTTTTTGCTCTGGTTCGAGAGCAATGGTTTGTGACGGCTCAGGCGGGGTGCGTTTTCTTATCGCGAAGCCATAGTGACTGATTCCCAGCGTTCAGATCTCCGCCAGAAAATGCGCGGCCTGCGCAGACAACTCCCACCTGCGGAGCAATCCGCTGCGGCACAAAACATCACAGAACGTCTGCTCAGCCAGGTTTTTTTCCAGAAGGCAGCGCGGATAGCCGCATATCTTCCATTCGATGGTGAGGTCGACACTTCGTTGCTGATATCTGCGGCAAATAACGCAGGAAAAACCATTTTCCTGCCGGTGCTGGTCAACCACGGAAAAGATATGAAATTCACCGTCTACACGCCCGAGCAGCGTCTGTTGGTAAATCGTTTCGGTATTCCGGAACCTGCCCGGGAAGAATGCTGCTACATCGCTGCCAATCAACTTGACCTGGTGCTGACGCCACTGGTGGCATTCGACCACTCGTTAAACCGGGTCGGCATGGGCGCGGGCTACTATGATCGTTGTTTTTCGTTCTTGCGGCACCGCAAGAACTGGAACAAGCCACGCCTGATTGGCCTTGCCTACGACTTTCAGTGTGTAGCTGCAATAAAAACCCGCGAATGGGATGTCCCGCTAAGCGGTGTGGCAACCGAAACTGCATTTTACCAATCAACGCCTACAGACAAACGCAAGCAGAAGAAAAAGGAAGCCCGATGAACTACTGGCTGTTCAAATCAGAGCCTGGCGAATTTGGTATAGATGACCTGGCGAACTCGCCGGGGGAAACAAATCATTGGGATGGAGTGCGCAATTATCAGGCGCGCAACATGATGCGCGATCAAATGAAGAAAGGCGATCTCGGTTTTTTTTATCATTCAAATTGCGAACAACCCGGTATTGTTGGAACCATGACCATTGTTCGCGAAGGTTATGCCGATCACACTGCGTTTGATCCAAAAGACAAACACTTCGATGATAAATCCGATCCTGACAATCCACGCTGGTTCATGGTCGACGTAAAACTTAAACAAAAATTTAGCGAAGAATTATCGCTAAAATTTCTCAAACAGTTCGCAGACAAGGAACTGCAAGGGCTTCAGCTATTGATGCGGGGCAATCGACTTTCAGTAATGCCCATTAACAAAGCGCACTGGGATTTTATAAACAACCTTTTTTAGTATTTTCTGGTCGGTCATTGCAAACAATTTTGTATTGCAAAAGTGTGACGTAGTTCATTTTTTTCTTTGCACAAAAATATATCGAGCACACAATAAGAATAAGAAAAAAACGAAAAAACTTTTTGCACAAAAAAACAGTCAAAAAAATTCTTTGACAAACTGGAATTTTCCAAATTTATAGTTATACTCGGCATCGGACACCCGACACGGAGATAAACTAGTCATGGCTAAAAAGAAAGCGAAAAAGAAAACTTCTGTAAAAAAGAGGATTTCTGCAGCTAAGAAACGTAGAAAGGTTACCTAGAAAAAGGTAGCCCGGAATAAAGTCGCGAAAAGGCGGACAGCTAAAATGAAAGTAGCCAAGAAGAGAAAGGCTACCAAGAAGATAGCTACGAAGAGAAAGGCTAAAAAGAAGGTAGCCAAGAA
>JAPUHG010000072.1 GCA_027297845.1 Gammaproteobacteria bacterium
CCGGTGGCGGCGCTCAGGGCGGCTATTCCGGTGGCGGCGCTCAGGGCGGCTCATCCGGTGGCGGGGCTCAGGGCGGCTCTTCCGGTGGCGGGGCTCAGGGCGGAGCTTCCGGTGGTTCTTCGGGTGCAGGTGGTGCTGGTGGTGCAGGCGGTGCGGGTGGTTCCGGTGGTGCTGGCGGCGGTGGCGGCATTCGCGGTGTTAGCGGCCCGATTCCTGGCGCTGGCGGCGCTGGCGGTGCCGGGGGTGCCGGTGGTGCAATGGGCGGCACAGCCTGTGACCCGGGCGCAGTCGGTGGAACCGGGGGTTGGGGCGGACCGGACGAGAGTTGTGACGGCAGCGTTGGCCAGTATCCGGGCGAAAGCGAGGCCGATCGCAAGGCCAGGCTGGAAAAAACACTCGAGGAGTCTGTTGGTGGCTTTGACGAGGTTCTGGCTGATGAGCAACGCGAGATATCCACGGTGGGACGTAACACTGAAGGCTTTGGCGGTGGCGCAGGAAGCGGTGGCGCTGGTAGCGGTCGGGTTGGTCTCGGCAAGCAAGGTGGTAGCGGTGGCAGTGGCGGTGCAGGGGCTGTGGGTTCTGTTGCCGGTCCGCCGGATGCCAAGGAAGCATCGATTGCTAAAATGAGTGAAGATGAAATACTGGCGCGAACGCCTGAGGATATTCCTGATCTTGTTAGTGAGGATATCGTCGCGAAGCAATTGCGGGAAGCGGCAATTGCGGAGAACGACCCGGAGCTCCGGGAACGGCTCTGGGAGGAATATCGATTGTATAACGATCTGTAAGAATGCTTCGACCGGATTAAGAAAAAAAGTGACGATATGAAAAACTATTTGCGACTGTTCGTTGCTGGTGTAGTCAGCGTGCTCCTGACATCGGGCTGCACCGTCTCGGAAGTTATCCACGCAGAAACCTCGCATCTCGACGTGGCATCCCTGCAGATATCAGAAGGGCTGCTGCTCGATGTCGGAATTTTAAATTTCGATGCTGGCGTGCCGGAAAATAACGATGTTGAAAAGACCCGGGTTTATCCGGAAGTGCGTATGGCAGAAGCCCGCTACCTGCCGTATCACATCAAAACGACGCTTCAGGGAACGGCATTCTGGGGTGCGGTTCGAATTATTCCTTCCCGTCAGGTGTCTACCGATGTACTGGTAACAGGCGTCATCGAGGAATCCGATGGTGAATTCGTCGTGTTGCGGTTGAGTGCCGAGGATGCGACGGGTCGTCACTGGTTTGAAAAATCCTACACGATGCAGACCGGCATCTCTTCCTATGCTGACTATCGCGACCGGTCGCAGGATCCTTATCAGAAAGTATTCAACGATTTTGCGAACGATCTGCATGCATATGCAATAACAATTGATCCCAGGGACATTGTGCGCATTCGGCAGGTTTCGGAGCTTAAGTTTTTTGCCGATATGGTTCCAAGCGCTTACGGTGAACACCTGGCAACAAATAGTGATGGACTCGTCAGCGCGCAGCGTTTGCCGGCAGAAAATGATCCGATGGTTGATCGTCTGCGGCAGATTCGTGAAAGAGACAGACTGGTTGTCGATACTCTGAACGAGCACTACGCAAATTTTTACTATGGTATTGCCCTGCCTTACGAAGGCTGGCGGAAGCGGACCCGCGAGCAATCTGTTGCGTTTCGCCAGTCTCGCCAGGCTGCAGTGAGGCGCGCGCTAATCGGTGCCGCTGTGTTGGTCGGCTCGGCAAGCGTCAATACCGAAGGATCTTCGTATTACGATGCCAGCCGGATCGCGCAAACAGTTGCGATCAACAAAGGCTGGAACACGATCGTGAATGCCTTTTACCAGTATCGTTCTGCAAATCTTCATCGTGAGGAAATCAAAGAGCTGTCAGAGTCATTTGTAGCCGAAGCTGCGCCGATGGTCGTCCAGGTTCAGGGTGAGACGCTACGTTTGACAGGAACAGCCGAGGCGCAATATGAGAGCTGGCGCAAGCTGCTCCGGGAAATCTACGAAACAGAGTCCGGATTTACGGAATTGATTCAGGTAGGCAATCCGGCGCGGTTGCCACAGCCACAGCTACCATCCGGATAGATCCGGCCTGCACTGTCATGCGGACCCTCACTGAAGGTATGCGCCTCGCGGGCAGATATACGCTGACACGCAGGCTGGGTGTCGGTGGCATGGCGGAAGTCTGGCTTGCCGATGACAGTCAAACACGCTCGCAAGTTGCTCTGAAGTGTCTTAACGGCGAATCGCAGGCTGATCCACGACTGAAATCCCTTTTTAACCGGGAATGGAGAATCGGCAGCAGGCTGATGCACGCCAATATTGTGCGCGTATTCGAGTTTTACGATGAGCCGGAGGGCCCTTATTACAGTCTCCAGCATTTAGGCGATACCGACATGAGCGCGCTCGCGGGAGCACCGCCGGAGGACTCGTTGCGCCCGGTTGGCCTGATTGCGGATGCATTGCGTTATGCGCACGGCAAGGGTGTCGTGCATCGCGATATCAAGGCTTCCAATATCCTGCTCGACAGTCGGGGTCTGCCCTACCTCGTTGATTTTGGTGTGGCCGCTGCGCCAGGCAGCGATGTCATTACGGGCGGCGGGAGTGAAATCTCCAGCAGCCCCCAGCAGAGTTCCGGGGAGCCCGCTGTTGCGGCCGATGATGTTTATGCGCTCGGCGTACTGATACATGAACTACTGACCGGTTCACCGCCTGGTGCACCGGGGGACAAGACGGGCGCTTCATTGCCAGGCGACCCCAGCCCAATACCGTCCGCGGTGCAGGAATTGCTCAATGACATGCTAGCCAACAATGCCGAGCGCAGGCCGGACGCAGAATCTGTGGCCGCGCGACTCGCTGCAGCCGGCTATGGTGCCGGGCCGGCGCCAACCCGATACGTCGCTGGCGCAGGTGCAATGGAGGAAGTCGTCGAATCCGTTACAGCGTCGACGGCATTTACGGCGAGCTCCGCAGCGCCCAATGAACCCGCAAACCTGCAAGGCAGATCGGGCGGGATCCCACCGAAAATTCTCTACGGCGGGCTGGCAACGGCACTGGCGCTGTTTCTGGCGGTTATTTTCGTTCTCCCACATCTCGTGACACCGGAGGCGCCGGAGGTAGGTGAAGCGTCCACCGTTGCGGATGAGTCAGAGCTTTCCGGGTCTCCTGTTGAGGGGGCAGCAGACGGCGATGAGTCCGGGACTGATGCTCGTCCGGTAGCAGTAACACCGGGAGGTAGTGGTGCATCATTTAATGAAAACGTCAGCGGTGCACAGGCAGATGATACTGCACGGCTAAAAGCTGCGACTGACAACGCGTTGGGCGATTTGCTTTCGCAGCTCGAAAGGCTGCGATATCGCGCGATTGATCGCTGGGGCGGGCAGGAATATCTCGACGCGGTCGATGTCTATGCAGAAGGAGACCGGGCTTACCTGGCACGGAATTACGAATTGGCCGGTCAGCAATATCGTACCGCGAGCAAAATGCTGGCCCCGTTTTTTGACCGGATTGATGAGGTGTTTGCACAAACGCTGGCGGCCGCGATTGCTGCATTCGAGGCCAGCGATCCGTCCGAGGCTGTCCGGCTTTTCGATCTGGCAGTCTCCATAACCCCCGGTAATCGTGCAGCCGAAGCCGGTCTGGCGCGTGCGACCAACCTGCAGGCAGTGCTTTCGCTGATGGATCAGGGGGTCCGCTTCGAGAAAGATCTGGAACTTAACGCCGCGAAACTGGCATTTGACAAAGCGCTGGAGCTTGACCGACTGTGGGAGCCCGCTCAGATTGCGCTGGTGCGCATTGCTGCGGCGATCAGGCAACTGTCGTTCGAACAACGCATGACCGAAGGATTTGAGGCCCTGGCGGCGGAGGAATTCGACAGCGCGCGGGCTGCTTTCAATGCGGCAAAAAATCTGGATTCGTCGTCAAGCCAGCCGACGGATGGTCTGCTTCAGGTTGAACTGGAGGTCAGACTGGCTGATATTCGCCGTCTGGAGTACGAAGCGTCTGCTCATAATGCCGCTGAACAATGGGAAACTTCGGTAACGGTCTATCAGGACCTACTGAAAATCGATCCGGATCTGAGTTTCGCACAGGACGGTCTGTCGTTGGCCAGGTCACGCTCCGCGTTGCACTCACGCCTGAGCACGTTTATCAGTGATCCTGATACGTTGAGTGACCAGGTAACGATGCGAAATGCGACCAATCTCTTGCTGGACGTAACCCGCATCCAGCCGCTTGGCCCGAGACTTGAAAATCAGAAAAACGAATTATCGCGTTTGTTGAAAAGGGCAGCCACGCCATTGCCGGTTCAGCTGGTGTCGGACAATCTGACCAGCGTCGCCATATTCAAGATTGGGCAGTTCGGGACGTTCACGGATTATGACTTGGGGCTGCTGCCGGGCAATTATGTAGCGGTAGGAATCCGGTCCGGTTACCGTGATGTGCGAGTTGAGTTCCATGTGGCGCCCGAGGTCGAGATGCAACCGATTGTCGTAATGTGCGAGGAGCAGATTTGAAGTTCAATGCCGTCATACTGATTGACAGTGAGGGCGAGAGGTGTCTTGACGTTAATGAATTGCCGCTGCGTCTCGGAACCGGCACAGACTGTGAGATCCGTTTGCCCGGACCTGGAAGCAGTGCAGTTGCGTTGCTGGATGAGCTGGACGGCGAGCCGTTCGTACAACCCGTTGGTAACACCGCTGCGTTGAAAATAAATGGCGATGTTCTGAGCACTTCGCGGAAGCTGGCTGCGGGCGATGAACTTGAGTTTTACGGCACTCGCGTTGTCGTTGGCGAGGCCGATGGCGCAATGCGGCTGAGCGTCCAACTCGAGGGCAGCGCCTATGTAACCAAACCGCCGGAGTTGACCGATGCGGCCGCATCGCTGGCGGAGGAAACGATTGTAGCGACAGCGTTTCAGCGTGCCGTCGAAACCGCAGCAACGGAAATCAAGCCCTCA
>JAPUHG010000073.1 GCA_027297845.1 Gammaproteobacteria bacterium
GATCTTGGTGCTGTCGGCGCCAGGTGAAAGGCGGGATCACGACATCGAGGAAATCGGCACTATCGCGGCCGGGCATATCGATCATTATCTCCTGCGTACAGACGATAATGCGCGTGGCCGGGATCGCGATGAAGTACCCGGCATGCTAAAGAAAATGCTGGCTGCAGCAAAAGTCGGCAAGAAACAGATCGAAATTATCGATGATGAAAAGACGGCGGTCGATCACGCGCTGGCCATGGCGCAACCGGGTGACCTGGTCTTTATTTTTGGCGACGACATCAAGCGCTGCTGGAAACAAATCATTTATTTCGATTCGGGTGAAAAACCGGAGCAGGACGAAAAACCGGTGCAAATCAAATTGCCGGCGACAACGCTGGGTGAGATTTCGCTGGAAAACGTCGAAATCATTCGCGATGAGCGTGGCGTACGCATTGCCCGCGAACCCGAAGAGTCTGACTAGTAAGCCTGCATAGTTCACCAGGGCAGTAAGCGCCGGAGCGTATGCAGAATATTTGATGTGCATTGAGGGTCGAATTCGTTGATTACTGATTTCAGTTTGTACACCGTCGCTTACTTATCGCGGCCCTGGCTGGTTTTCGAACGATTGAGCTTGGCCTTCACTCAACCCATAGCTACCACTATGAGTTTCGCTCCAGGCCTGCCCTCAATCATTCGTACCCTCACCCAGGATCCGCGATCCCCGGTGAACTATGCAGGCCTGCCCCATTGAAATATCCAGGTAGCCAATGGAAGTTTTAGACTCACGTCGACTGACGGGACCCGGGTTGGTCTGGGACCGGCCCGCGGCGGTGCTGGACGTGCGTCTGAGCCCGGATGAAGCGGAACAGCTGATCCCGGCATGGCAGGAAACGGTCCGCGAAATCATGGACCGGCTTGGCCTGCAGAGTGAGTCCATCAAGGTGCGTCGTTTTGCCGATGGCGCCAGCCTCGCGATCAGCGCTCCCATCGATACGCTTTACACGGCAACCGACATAAACGACTGGGCATGGGCCGCCATCACCGGAAAAACTGCCGATGACGAAACCCCGGAGACCCTGGCGCAGGCCGAAACCCGCCTGGCGAAAGCACTGGCCGGTGAAAAAAATCCGCAGCTCATCAAGTTGGTCGTCGAGGCCGAAAAGCGCGGTTTGCCGTGGCTTGCCGACGATGAAGAACTGACGCTTGGTCTCGGGGTCAACGGACAGACCTGGCCGGTGGATCAGTTGCCGGAGATAGCGGCGGTAGAGTGGTCACGCCTCGGGCGAATTCCGCTCGGCCTGGTCACCGGCACCAATGGCAAGACCACTTCGGTTCGTTTCCTGACCCGCATGGCGCGTGCCGCCGGGCAGACTGTCGGGGTCAGTTCGACTGACTGGATCGCGGTCAACGACGAAATCCTGGATCGTGGAGACTGGTCGGGGCCTGGTGGCGCCAGGAATGTGCTCCGCGATCAACGGGTCGACATGGGCATCCTCGAAACCGCCCGCGGGGGGCTGTTACGAAGAGGCCTGGGCGTTGCCAGCGCCGACGCGGTGTTGATCACCAATATCGCCGAAGACCACCTGGGTGAATTCGGGGTCATGCATCTCGAAGAGCTCACCGACGTCAAGTGGATCGTTACCAGTGCGCTAGGCGATAGCGGAACCGCGGTACTCAACGCCGAAGACGACAAACTGGTGAAACGCGGGCTCGCCGCACATTTTCCCGTGACCTGGTTCAGCCTGGACCCGGAGCTGCCGCTAATCCAAAAGGCGGTGAGTCAAAATCAGACCGTGGTCGTGCTCAGGGGCCGAAACCTGAACATCATCAGGAAAGGCAAGGAAACAACGATCCTTGAGGTCGGTGAGATTCCGCTGGCGATGGATGGCGCCGCTCGTCACAACATCGCCAACGCACTGGGCGCGATCGGTTTGGCCAGTGCACTGGGTTTGCCCCGCGAGTCCATTGCCGATGGCTTGCGCAAAACACGGCCCGAGGATAATCCCGGCCGTTGCAATCTTTTTTCTATCGACGGCGCCGATGTGCTGGTGGATTTTGCGCACAACCCGCATGGCATCGCGGCCATATTCGAACTGGCCAGGACACGCAAGGCGAAACGCCGGCTGATGTTGATCGGCCAGGCGGGCGATCGTAGCGATCAGGCGATCGGCGAGTTGGCGGCACGCGCATGGAACATCGGGCTGGACAAGGTGATAATCAAGGAAATGGCCGAATACGCCAGGGGACGCCCGACCGGTGAGGTCGCCCAACTGATAAAAAATTCGATGTTGGCGTGTGGCGCCAAAGAAGACCAGCTAGCCTATTTCCAAACCGAGCCGGAAGCGGTAAGCGCCGCACTCGACTGGGCACGGCCTGGCGATCTGTTAATCCTGTTTATACACGAACAAATAGACGACGTATTGGCCATGCTGAAGGAAAAAAAGGACGGCTCTGCCCAGTCGACATGAACAGAAGATCAAACAATCCGGTAACTACCGCCGACAGTTCGAAACCGTCCAAGACTTCGATAAAAAAGAAAATGCACGAGTTGCAGGCCCTCGGTGAGACTTTACTCGATCTGCCGGCGGCGCAGCTAGCGACCGTTCCCATGCCGGAGACGTTGCAGAACGCAGTCATGCTTGGCCGAAAAATGAATAAGTTCGGCGCCCTCAACCGGCAGAAGCAATTTATCGGCAAGCTCATGCGTCACCTCGACGCAAGGCCGATCCACGATGCGCTGGCCGCAATAGCTCAGGAGGGACTGGTAGAAAAACAACTCCACAAGTGTACCGAGAATTGGCGCGATCGTTTATTGAGCGACGGCAGTTCCGCACTGGAGAGTTTTCTGAAGGAATTTCCAGGATGCGATCGGCAGCAATTGCGGCAAATTACCAGGGCCCACGGCAAGGCCGGCAGCGAAATCGCGCTGACGACCGAAAGAAAAAAACTTTATCGGTTTGTGCGCGCGATTCTCGCGGCGGGAAAACAGGCCACCGACTGACCATCAGGTTGTTTCGCGCCGGCAAAAGCACTGATAGAATGCGCCGATGAAACCACTAGTATCTGTGATTATGGGGTCCAGGTCGGACTGGGAAGCAATGTCCCGGTGCACCGATATTCTGGAACAGTTAGGCATTCCTTTCGAGGCGAAGGTTTATTCGGCTCACCGGACACCCGATCTGCTCTTCGAGTATCTGCAACCACTGCGTGACCAGGGTGTTGAAGTCATCGTTGCCGGCGCTGGCGGCGCGGCACACTTGCCGGGAGTAATCGCCGGCAAGTGCGCGCTTCCCGTTATCGGCGTGCCGATGGAGTCGAAAGCGCTAAAAGGGATGGACTCCCTGCTTTCGATCGCGCAAATGCCGGCCGGCATTCCGGTTGCCACGATGGCGATTGGCACAGCTGGCGCCGCCAACGCCGCACTGTTTGCCGCCGCCATCATCGCGAACAAACATCCGGATATCCGCGAGGCACTCGATCAGTTTCGTACTGCACAGACCGAGAAAGGCGCCAGGAATACCGACCCAAACGCTGAACCGGCTTGATACGCACCGGTTTTTAGCAAGCCCGGAATCGATGGGCGAATCCCCTGCTCTCCCGGGTCGCTTTATTGGGTACGCTCTGGTTTAATCTTCCCATGTACGGACATGCGGTCTGAGCAAGGAACCCGGGTCAAAAGCTGGCATGTATCTTCAACATTTCAAGCTGAATGAACAGCCGTTCGAGCCAGTTCCCGATCCTGAATTTCTATACCTGAGTAATTTCCACGAGCGGGCCAAATACTACATGGAGTCGGTCTGGGGTTTCCCCAATGGCATCGTATCCATCACCGGTGCAATCGGCGCAGGAAAAACCATCCTGATCAATGCTTTTATCGGCGGACTCACTGACGACGTGTGCGTGGCAAAAATCAATCAGACCCAATTGACGCCCGTCCAGTTTCTACAGTTTCTGCTCGCACAGTTTGGCTTCAAGCCGTTTCGGAAAAGAAAGGTCGAATTGCTCGATATGCTCGCGCAGTTTCTGTCTGAAAAGGCGGCGGCTGGACAGAAAACACTGATAATCATCGATGAAGCGCAAAACCTGTCAAAGAACGTGCTCATGGATTTAGGCCGCCTGTTTGAAGATGAACAAAAGAGATTCGCGTCGCTGCGTATCATCCTCAGTGGTCACACCGAGCTCAACGACGCGATGGATTCCGCCGGCATAAGCGGGCTGGTTCGGCTACGCCTGGATCTTGGCCCGTTGAACCACCGTGAAACCTGCGCTTATGTTTTACATCGTCTGGCGGTCGCCGGTGCAACCGGTGCAGAAATTTTCACCGGCGCGGCGCTGGATAGCGTGCACTCATACAGCCGCGGCATCCCGCGGCTCATCAATACGTTGTGCGACACGGCGATGATCGGCGTCGGGTCGGCAAATCAGGATACGGTGGATGGCGGCGCTATCGACGCTGCAGCCAAAGAATTGAAATGGCAGGTAACGACTTCCCAAACCGATGAACATTCGGTCATGGTCCCGATGCTGGATGTGCCTGACGCCAAAAGGTTTGGCATTCTTTCGATCGCCTACAAGGGCAGAACCACCAACGAGTTCCCGCTCGCGATGGGCAAGCTGCTGATCGGCCGCGCCAACAGCAATGATCTGCAGATCGATAGCAGGTTCGTCTCTGGCCATCACGCACAAATCATTACCGGCGTCGATGGCAAATCGCTAATCGAAGACCTCAACAGCACCAACGGACTTTATATTGGACAGCGCAAGGTCAGGCGCCACAAGCTGGCATCCGGGGACGTCATCGGCCTGGGTCAGCATACGATTACTTATTATAAAGAGCGTCGGGAAACCTGAAACAGAATGCTCAACCCGGTTTGCTTCAGGATTCATCCAGTTTGCGTGAGTCGCCGCCGTATTCTTCCTCGTTACGACGGTAGTCCTTGCGCTTGAGCCAGACCACCATGCCGGCGACCAGGCAGGCAAGACCGACGATCAGTCCAATGGTTGGCCAGTACCAGTAATTGATATAGGCAGCCGCCACCAGCGATACCACACCGGCAGCCATATAAAAATAGGGCAGGATTTCGTAAACCGGCTTAGTCAGCCACACATTCGGTCTCCGTTTTTCTCTTTGGGACGCTCTGATCTATCCATGAACTCGTATCTTGCATCCAAAATCTACTTCGCCCATGGATAAATCAGAGCATCCTTAGTTTATCAGTCTGCCAGAATCTGTTGCAAAAAAGGACAGTCAGTGGCCTGTTGACATAAGCTGGCCGTCTAGCCAGTGCCACCGACGGTGAGGCCATCGATGCGCAGGGTCGGCTGGCCGACCCCAACCGGAATCGATTGGCCGTCTTTGCCACAAACCCCAACGCCACCGTCGAGTTCCAGATCATCGCCGACCATACTGACGCGGGTCAACACATCGGGGCCATTGCCAATCAGCGTTGCGCCCTTGATCGGCGTCGTCAAACGCCCTTTTTCAATGAGCCAGGCTTCATTCGCGCTGAACACAAATTTTCCGGAGGTGATATCCACCTGGCCACCGGCAAAATTGGACGCATAGATACCTTTATCGACCGATGCGATGATTTCCTCATGCGTGTGCGGACCCGGCAACATGAAAGTATTGGTCATTCGTGGCAATGGCAGATAAGCATAAGATTCCCGGCGCCCATTGCCGGTAGATTTCTGACCCATCAGGCGGGCGTTGAGCTTGTCCTGCAAGTAGGAGACCAACACGCCATTTTCAATCAGTGTATTGCATTGAGTCGGAGTGCCCTCGTCATCCATGTTCAGCGAACCGCGACGTCTGGCCAGAGTCCCGTCATCGACCACTGTGCATAATTCGTTGGCGACTCGCTCGCCAATACGACCGGAAAAAGCAGAAGTGCCCTTGCGGTTGAAATCGCCTTCCAGGCCATGACCGATCGCTTCATGCAGCAGGACGCCCGGCCAGCCCGGGCCGAGGACAACCGTCATGGTTCCGGCAGGAGCGGGTTTCGCTTCGAGATTCATACTGGCCTGGCGGACCACCTCTTGCGCGAGCTTCTCCGGCCCGCCATCGGCAAACAATTGCCGGTAGTCATAACGGCCACCAATTCCGCCGTAGCCTTGCTCTCGTTCCCCGTCCTGTTCCAGGATTACCGAGATATTCAGGCGCACCAGCGGTCTGACATCGGCGCTGAACGTGCCATCGCTGCCAACGACCAGCACCAGTTCATGCAAGCCGGAGATACTGGCAATAACCTGCTGCACCCTGGGGTCGAGCGCCCGGGTCGTTCGATCTATCGCCTCCAAAAAAGCGATCTTGCTCTTGTCATCAAGCGAATCCACCGGGTCAATCGGTTGGTAGAGCTCCTGCGTGCTTTTGCGCCGCCATGCCTGGACCTGCCCCGATCCACCTGACCTCGCGATCGCCCTGGCAGCAGCCGATGGCTGGGTGAGCGCCGGCAACAGAATTTCATCGGAATAGGCGAATCCGGTTTTCTCGCCACTGACCGCACGTACTCCGACCCCCTGATCGATGCTTTGTGTGCCCTCTTTGACGATGCCATCTTCCAGCACCCACGATTCGTGCCGCGAATGCTGAAAATACAGATCGGAGTAATCGATGTCGGGGCCGCTGAGTTTGCCCAGCAGGCTGACCAGGTGATTTTCGTCCAGGCCAGACGGTTCCAGGATATGCTCGCGCGCTGTTTGTAATGCCTTGTCGCTCATATGCCCTCGTCATTATCCGCTTGTGTATGGTTCAGCACCGGAAATCGTTGCCGAATACTTTGTAATTCGTCGATGTCGATTTCCGCAACCAGGACACCGGGCTCTCTATCCAACTCGCCATCAATGGCGCCCCAGGGATTGACCAGCATACTGTGCCCCCAGGTCTCGCGTCCGTTCTGATGGCGGCCTCCCTGCGCCGCAGCAGCAACATAGCACAGGCTTTCGATCGCCCGTGCCCGCAGCAGTACTTCCCAATGCGCCTTCCCGGTTGCCACCGTAAATGCGGCCGGCAAGGCCAAGACTTCCATGCCCTGGTCCATCAACTTCATGAACAATGCCGGGAAACGAATATCATAACAAACCGCCAGCCCCAGCCGGCCAACCGGCGTATCGACGCAAATAGCCTGACTCCCGCCACGGGTATGGGCTGACTCACGATAGGCTTCTTCCCGCCCGGGAATAGCGACATCGAACAGGTGAATCTTGTCGTAACGGCCTTGCTGCTCCCCTCGCTGATCGAAAACCAGGCAGCTCGCCGCCGGTCGCTGGTCTGCTGTTTCAGCATCGCCATCGAGCAATGGAATGGTGCCGGCAACCAGCCAGAGCGAATTTTTTCTCGCCTGCTCTGACAAGAAATCCTGTACCGGGCCGCTACCGGTTACTTCCGCGATATCGCGCCGCTGCGATTCTCTGGCCATCGACGCAAAGTTTTCCGGCAGCACCGCCAGCGAGGCCCCTTGTTGCGCCGCCTGTTTTATATAGTTCGCCGTATCCCGCAGGTTCCTCGCCACCTCGGTACAGCTGCGCATCTGGATCAGTGCAATTTTGTTCACCAGGACAACCGATCTGGCATCAACCGCTTTCGCCGGCCGATGCATCTGCAACTTCGGTTTTCGTTTTAACCGGCTCGATGATCGGGTCATCCCAGCTACCGGTAATCCGGTAGTAGCCTTGCGACAGGTCGTCCAGCGGTTTTTTAAACATTTTCGACAATAACCAAACGGCGGCACCGACCGCCGGTCCACCGGCAATCGCTCCGGCCACCGGCAAGGTGTTGCCCAGACTGGCAGTAACCACCGCAGTCTGATCATAATCGCGGGTCGCAAGACCGGTTCGGCCCACCAGCACGGCCTTGGCAGTCGGACCGTCCAGGGTCAGGTTGTTGGTAAAGGCATCGCCATCGCGTAACACGAAATCCGCGCTAAGCCGGTCGAAGGAAAGACCCGCCGAAAACACGTCGCTGAAATCCAGTGCCAGGCGTCGCGGAAGAGCTGTAATACTGAGCAAACCCAGCAATTTTCCCGCGCCTGGCTCTATATCCCGGAGTTCTCCGTTGCGGAAATCCATGCTGATATTACCGGATATTTTCGGCAGGAATTCATCGTTGGGCGCGCCCGGCCAGTAAACCTGCAAACTGACGTCGCCTTTTTTTGCGCGCAGCGAGCGCATCATGTTCAGGTCTTCCAGTGTAGCGGTGAGATCAGTCGATTCCATCTGCATATCCAGTTGCGTTTCCTCGCCACTTTCAAGATACAACCAGCTTGCGTTACCCGTCCCTTTCATGGATTCCGTTGCAAACTCGAAATGATCCACCAAGACTCCGGTAATTCCGCGCCTTGTGCTGGCGGTCAATTTTCCAAGCCGCATATCGGTAAGCTTGAAGTCCGCCACAGCGATCTCCGCGCCCGGGATATTCCTGGGGTCAAGCGGGGAATGGTCACCCTCTTCTTCACTGATTTTTTGCGTGAGCCAGAGACGCTGCATATCAGCCGTCATGGATTCTTCATTCAGCCGGTAGGGTATTTCCATCGTGCCGTTTATCGCTTCGCCATCGATGACAAGCAGCCACGCATCCTCTGAGCGTCTCATGTTGAGCCCAATCGGCCCAAGCTCAAAACCGACCGCGCGGGACTGGCCGATCGAAACATCGATCTCTCGCAGCATTGTACTCAATTCGAATTCGTCTTCGTCACCATACGGATCACCCAGGCTTAGCCATTCGCCCAGGTCGGCCCTTGCTAAATATCCGCTGACCACCAGCCCTTCTTCATTGGGCAAAGTGGCTCCCCCTTCGGTCGTCGCCATGCCGGTCAATAATTGCCAGGGACCGTCGGGTTCATGTGTCAGTCTCAACGCGGCGCTGATCCCCGGGTCATACTCGATCATCAGGTCCATCAAGCCGTCGGGCAATAGCTCTATGTAGACCAGCAACGGCCTGCTCGCCGCGGATTTTTTCAAAGGCTCTGGCCAGGCGAAAATCAAGCCCTGCAGATCGCTGGCAACCCGAAGCACAAAATTGCCGCCACCATGGGTCGCCACAATCGCGCTTGCCCGGTAGGCGGCTGTGCCGCTCGCCAGTGATGCCATCGGCACACCGATGCGGGCAAAATCGTCACCGTCTATCAGTCCATCCATACTGATCACCGCCAGCGTTCGGTCCGGTGTCAGCTTGGGTTCGATTCCGATCCGTACGGGATAATCCAGAAAACGCGCAACCAGCCCTTTGGCACTGATCAGCTCATCGTCAATTTGTACACGACCGTTAATTTGCGAAAAACCTGGTTCGAGGCCATCGATATCGAGCGTGCCAGCGCTGATATCGATCCCCAGTTCGACCTTTACGTCCGTTAGGTCTACCAGGTTAAGCAGCAACTCCAGTTCAATTTCGTCCTCTCCGGAAACAGTAAACAACTCAATCGGCTCGCCGAGCAGATCCGCCAGCGGACTTTGCAAAATAAACTGCCAGGCATCTTCCAGCCGACCCCCGAGCTTTGCCCGTAGCTCGAGCTCAGGCAGCGCCAGATTTTCGATTCGTGCTGTCAAGGTCCGCACCTCGGTTCCCAGCGCATGACCGCCTTCACCATGGGCAATGAATTCACCACC
>JAPUHG010000074.1 GCA_027297845.1 Gammaproteobacteria bacterium
GCCCCAAAGAAACCAGCCCGAGTCCAGGCGCACCGGCTGGCTGAGATTGGCCCTCATGACCTGCTCAGTGACAACCAGCATCAGGACCATCGACAGCAAGAACAACTTGCGATAGCTGTCTTCCACCCAGGCAATCGTTGCTTCTTTTCGTTCCGCGGCCAGCCAGTACTCACGATTCGGCAAATGAAATTTCATCCCCGGCTTGAGGCTCCAAAGCGGTGCAAACGCCGCCATCAGGCCAAGTACCAGCAATAGCCCGATCTGGATAGAGAAAAAGACTCCCCGGCTCGACCATCCGTTCGCCAGCCCATCTTTGTTGAAGTGTATAGCCAGCGTTTCCGGTAATTGCGGGTAATACACAGCCATCTGCGCCAGGCCGAGCGCCAGCAGAATCAAAAAAGGCCACACGCGTTTCAGAATCATAGCTATTCAGTTGTTTAAATAGTGATGCCACAGTATGCGTGCTGCCGAGGAGCGATAGGGACGCCATTTTTCACCAATCCGGTCCATTTCATCCCGGGATGGCCTCGCCTGCAAATTTTTCAGCGACTGGGTTGCCGCCATTAGAGCCAAATCTCCGCTCGGCCAGACATTGGGTCTGCCCAACGCCATCAGCAGGTAGACGTCGGCGGTCCATGGCCCGATCCCCGGATAAACGGTGATTTCCTTGCGGAAAGAATCGTCATCCAGCCTGTGCAGTTTTCGGAGATTCAACTCCGCACTCGATATCGCCTCCGCGAGCGTTCGGCAATAGCGCATTTTCTGCCGGCTGAAACCGCTTGCGGCCAGTTGCGCTGTGGATAAGGCCAGGAGCTTATCGGGGTTGAGCGGGGTACAGATTTTTCTTAACTTTTTCAGGACGGCTTTCGCGCTCGCGAGCGACACCTGCTGTTCCAGAATCGTGTGCACCAGCGTGACAAAGCCAGGTTTTCGTTGCCACATCGGTGGCAGTCCGTGGCATCCGATGACCTGACGAAAATCCTTATCTCGATGGCACAGCAAAGCGATGGCCCTGGCATGATCCTGATGACTCATTCTGTAGTCGTGTCTTCTGCTCATGCTTTGCTAGAATCCCCGTTCTCTATTGTGAAGCCCCGGATCGGTCCGGGCAAAGCCAATAACCCTATGAAAGCACTTTCTATCTCCGGCCTGCAAAAAACTTATGCCAACGGTGTTCAGGCGCTAATGGGCATAGACCTGGAGGTTGAGGAGGGCGATTTCTTCGCGCTGCTCGGGCCGAATGGCGCGGGTAAAACCACGGTGATCGGGATAGTGACTTCGCTGGTCAACAAGACCGCGGGGCAGGTCAAAGTATTCGAATACGATATCGATGAGGATCTGGATGGCGCAAAAGCCTGTATCGGTGTCGTGCCGCAGGAAATCAATTTTAACCAGTTTGAGAAAGTCAGCAACGTCGTCCTGAATCAGGCCGGGTATTATGGAATTCCACGCACGCTCGCCCGTGAACGAACGGAAAAATACCTGCGCCAGCTGCAACTTTGGGACAAGAGACAGGAGTTGTCGCGCAACCTGTCCGGCGGCATGAAGCGTCGTCTGATGATCGCGCGGGCGCTGGTCCACGAACCACGGCTTCTGATTCTGGATGAACCCACAGCAGGCGTCGACATCGAGATTCGCCGGTCAATGTGGGACTTCATAAAGCGAATCAATGCACAGGGCACTACCATAATCCTGACTACTCATTACCTTGAGGAGGCGGAGAGCCTGTGCCGGAATGTTGCCATCATCGATGAAGGGAAAATCGTCGTTAACGATCAAATGAACCGGGTCTTGCGCGAGCTTCAATTCGAGACCTTTATTTTCAACCTGTGCGAAGAGATCAAACAGGTACCGGTACTCGATGGTTTCGTTGTCCGGCAACTGGATGAGCAATCGATTGAGATCGAAATTGGGCCGGAGCAAAACCTGAACCAAATTTTCGAGAAGCTTTCGGCTTTGGGGTTGACCGCCTGCAGCATGAGAAACAAGACCAACCGGCTCGAGGAGTTGTTTATGAAGCTGGTCGATAGCAAGAACAACCATGACGGCGCCGAACAATGAGCCGACCTATGAGATTAAGATCCGACCTGATTGGCTTGCAGACCATCGTGTATCGGGAATACAAGCGGATCATGCGGATCTGGATGCAGACGCTGTTGCCGCCATCGATTACCATGGCTTTGTATTTTGTTATTTTTGGCAACCTGATCGGTAAACGCATCGGGCAAATGAATGGCTATGACTACATGCAGTTCATTGCCCCGGGTCTGATCATGATGTCGGTTATTACAAATTCCTATGGCAATGTCGTTTCATCATTTTTCGGGGCAAAATTCGGCAAACACATTGAGGAAATGCTGGTTTCACCGTTACCCAATTCTTTTATTATCATTGGTCATGTCGCTGGCGGGCTGATGCGCGGATTACTGGTCGGGTTCGTGGTAACAATAATAGCCTTGTTTTTTACGAAGCTGGATGTCCAGCATGTCTGGGTAACGCTCACCACGGTTTTTCTGACTTCGATCGTTTTCTCCCTGGCCGGGTTTATCAACGCTGTTTACGCGCGGAATTTCGATGACATCGCGATAATACCCACTTTTGTTCTTGCGCCATTAACCTATCTTGGCGGCGTGTTTTACAGTATCAATCTGTTGCCGGAATTCTGGCAAGCCGTATCAAAGGCTAACCCGATTGTATATATGGTCAGCGCTTTTCGATACGGTATTCTTGGGGAGGGACTAAAACAAGATATTCCTATTTCCTGGGCGTACGTGATCATAATCGGCTTTATCGTGCTGCTCTTTACGCTGAGTCTTTATCTGATGAAAACCGGCCGAGGAATTCGGGAATAGTCAATGTGCGGACGGTACGCTTTCTACTCACCGGCAGAAGCGGTCAAAAAATATTTTTCCGTCGAAAGTGACCTTGAATTTAAGCCGCGATACAACATTGCACCGACTCAGGATGTTCCGATTATCCGGCGGCGCGGTGAAAGCAGCGAGCTGGTGATGTTGCATTGGGGATTGGTGCCATTCTGGGCGAAAGAGAAATCCATCGGCAACCGAATGATCAATGCGCGAGCCGAGACGGTTGGCCAAAAACCCTCTTTCAGAAACGCGCTCAAGAGCAAACGCTGCCTGGTGCTTGCCAACGGGTTTTACGAGTGGAAGAAAACGGACGCAGCAAAGCAGCCGTTTTTCATATGCATGAAGGATCAGCGACCGATGGCGCTCGCCGGATTATGGGAGAGTTGGGAAAAAGGTGACGAGCCGCTGGAGTCTTGTACCATCATCACAACGACGGCCAATGAACTGGTTGCGCCGATCCACCATCGAATGCCAGTGATACTGAACGAGGATCGGCAAGCGGACTGGTTGTCGGACTCGCAGCTGGGACCGGAGCAGCTCAGATCGATTCTGTTGCCAGCATCGACAGATGGAATGAGCGCCTGGCCGGTTGCGCTAAAGGTCAACAGCCCGGCGAACCAGGGACCGGAATTGATAGATTCTATACCCGGCCAACCAGGGGAATCGCAATGAAAAAGTACCAGCTTGAGACGCGGGCAATACACGCGGGCCAGCGACCCGACCCGGGGAGTGGCGCGATCGCACCGGGGATTTCTTTTTCAACCACTTTTCTGCGTGAGACAGATGGCAGCTATCCCAAAGGCTATAGCTACAGCCGGGCAGCCAACCCCAATCGCGATCGTCTGGAAGAAAAACTCGCCAGCCTGGAAGGAGGTGCCGCGGCGGTGGCTTTTTCTTCCGGTACCGCCGCCACGCTGGCAGTGTTCTCATTGCTAAAAAGCGGCGATGAGATTCTTGCCTGCCGCGATTCATACCATGGCACTTTGCAGCAGCTCGATGACATTGTCAGCCGCTGGGGAGTTGCCATTCGACAGGTCGATACAACGGATCTGGACGAGATCAAAAGTTCAATCGGTCCAAACAGCCGATTGTTGTGGGTTGAAACACCCACCAATCCATTGCTCCGTTTATGCGATATCGCAGGACTCGCGGAGCTTGCTCGCGAAAATAATTTGATACTCGCGTGCGACAATACTTTTGCCACGCCGGTATTACAAAATCCATTGACACTCGGTGCCGACCTGGTGATCCATAGTGCAACCAAATACCTGGGCGGCCACAGCGATTTGACCGGTGGCGTC
>JAPUHG010000075.1 GCA_027297845.1 Gammaproteobacteria bacterium
CTCCAGTTCCTCCTTGATGTGAGAAGCGCCCTGCACCGCCGCCTTCTCCGCCTTCCAGATTTCCTCCAGATCGGAATACTCGACTTCCTTCTCGGCAATCTCGTTTTCCAGGTCTTCGAGTCGTTTCTTTGACGCCTCATCCGTTTCTTTTTTCAGTGCTTCGCGCTGAATTTTCAAATGGATCAGGCGCCTTTCCCTGCGATCCAGTTCTTCGGGCTTGGAATCTATTTCCATGCGGATAAGAGAGGCCGCCTCATCGATCAGGTCGATCGCCTTGTCGGGCAATTGCCGGTCGCTGATATAACGATGTGACAACGTCGCCGCGGCAACGATTGCGGGATCGGTTATTTCCACACCATTGTGTACTTCGTATTTTTCCTTCAGGCCCCTGAGGATCGCGATGGTATCTTCCACGCTTGGTTCATCGACCAGCACTTTCTGGAAACGCCGTTCCAGCGCGGCGTCTTTTTCTACGTGCTTGCGGTACTCATCCAGCGTCGTCGCGCCAACACAATGCAATTCGCCACGCGCGAGCGCCGGTTTTAGCATGTTGCCCGCGTCCATCGATCCTTCGGCCTTGCCGGCGCCGACCATCGTGTGCATCTCATCGATAAACAAAATAACCTGGCCTTCCTGTTTGGCCAGATCACTGAGCACCGCCTTCAACCGCTCCTCGAATTCCCCGCGAAATTTGGCCCCGGCGATCAGCGAGCCCATGTCCAGCGAGAGCAGGCGTTTGTCGCGCATGCTCTCGGGAACCTCACCGTTGACGATGCGCTGGGCCAGGCCTTCGACAATCGCGGTCTTGCCGACACCAGGTTCGCCGATCAACACGGGATTGTTCTTGGTTCGCCGTTGCAAGACCTGGATCGTGCGGCGGATCTCGTCGTCGCGACCGATCACCGGGTCCAGCTTGCCTTGCTCCGCGCGTTCGGTCAGATCGATGGTGTATTTCTCCAGCGCCCTTCGGGTGTCTTCCGCATTGGGGTCGTTGACGGTCTGGCCACCGCGCAGATCGTCGATCGCTTTTTCCACGGCGCCCTTGACCGTGCCGCAATCGGCAAGCAATTTACCAAGTTCGTCTTTCCCGTCCAGCGCGGCGAGTACAAATAATTCGCTGGTTATAAACTGATCGCCCCGCTCCTGGGCCAGCTTGTCCATGACATTAAGCAGGCGATTGAGCTCCGTGGAAATATGCACCTCACCGGGAGTGCCCTCGACTTGTGGCAGCCTGTCGACCGCCTCGCCCAGATGAGAGCGCAGCAGGTTGACATTGGTACCCGCCTTGGTGAGCAGGTGGCGGACGCTGCCGCCCTGCTGATCCAGCAACGCGAGCATCAGATGTACCGGTTCGATAATCTGGTTGTCCCGGCCGAGCGCCAAGGACTGGGCATCGGCCAGCGCCATCTGCAGCTTGCTGGTTAATTTGTCCATCCGCATTACGCATACCCCTATATCAGTCAGCCTGACGCAAGACTCTCCGCATCAGGCTTCTGATGCATTTTTAATGGGGGTTTGATGGGCTAAATCAAGATGCCGGGTCAAGGCCCGGGCGGCCGAGGACAGGCCAGGAAAACTTTGCCGGGTGGCTAATGAACTGACTGGTGGGTGATTGCGACGACCAGCACACCCGCCGCGATCAGCGCTATTTGCTGGAAGCTGGCCTTCCCGTCAACGCTGCGATGCAGACCGGGAATCAAATCGGCGACAGCGATATACAGAAAACTGGATGCCGCGATGGCCAGAACATAGGGCAATATTTCCGTGGCCTGATCGAGCAGAAACCAGCCGGCGATCCCACCCAGGACAGAGGCCAGGCTGGCAAGAATATTCAGGATAAATGCCCTGGCTCTGTTTAGCCCCGCATTCAGCAGTACTGCCAGGTCACCCACTTCCTGTGGAATTTCATGTGCGATCACGGCAATCGAGGTCACGATGCCAAGATGTATATCGGTCAGAAAAGCGGCCGCTATCAACAGACCATCTAGAAAATTATGAAGCCCGTCGCCAACCAGGATCATCACACCGGAAGCACTGTCCCGGTGCTTGTCGCTGGGCCCGTGTGCTTCACAATCGTCCTGATGACAGTGCCGCCAGAGGACCATCTTTTCCAGCAGAAAAAACACCAGGATACCGATTAGCACCGTCGCGCCTATTTCGTGATAACTGTCAATCCCGGCGCCTTCGAGCGCATGGGGCAGCAAGCCGAGAAATGCGGCTCCCAGCAGGGCGCCGGTCGCAAAACTCACCAGGTGCGGTAACAGGCCGGTGCGCCGCTGGCTGGAAAACAACAACAAGACGCTGGCTGCCAGTGCGCTTAACAAGCCACCGAGGATCGTGAAAATAATGATCCAGACCAGTATCGGCATTAGGGATTCTCGCTGGTGTCAATCACAGCGGCAGATTGTAACGGTGTCTGAGCGGCAAGACACAAGAGATTGTTCTCACTCGAGCCAGATCAGGCTTGCCTGACGCCCACACTGGCCATCTCGTCGATAGGAAAAAAATCGTCGCGAATCGCTATGGGTGCAAAAACCGCCACCAAAAACCGCGACCCCACGTGCCTCCAGCAAGCGCCGAGCCAGCCCATACAGATCGGCTCGCCAATGGCCAGGTCCGTCATCCGCAAAGAAAGTCCCGTTGGCCTGGCTGTTCTCGACAAATGCCTGGCGGACTTCAGCACCAACCTGGTAGGCCGCCGGTCCAATGGCTGGCCCCAGCCAGGCGAGGAGTCGCTGACCGCCGTGGGACATCATTTTCACCGTCGCTTCGATTACGCCACCGGCCAGCCCTCGCCAGCCGGCATGCACAGCCCCAACCTGCGCGCCGTCAACACTGCACAGCAAAATGGGCAGACAATCGGCGGTCAGAATCGTACAGACCTGGCCGGGTCCGTTACCGACCGCCGCGTCCGCGGAAACGGGCACAGACCGCGACAAATCGGCGATCCGGTTTCCATGCGCCTGGTTCAACCACCTTGGTTCCGCAGGCAACCCGGCAAAGACACGCAGGCGTTTCCTGTTTTCGGCAACATTCTCATCGCGATCACCGACGTGGCTCGCGAGATTCAGGCTGCAAAACTCCTGCTCGCTAACGCCTCCCTCCCGCGTCGTCGCACAGGCACGGACATTCCCTGGTGCCGGCCAATCCGGAACAATCAATTCGAATTCGTTCAAGCTCGCGTTCCGTTCTTGTCTTTCGCATCCGCGCTTAACACCCGGAGCAACGAAGCAAAATCGGCCGGGATTTCGGCCGTCCACTCCAATGCTTCTTTGCTACGTGGGTGCGCCAGCGCGAGACGGCCTGCATGCAGCGCCTGGTGGCGGAATTTGCGCAGAGTATCGGCCAGTTCTTCGCTGGCTCCCGCCGGTATTGCCAGGCGGCCGCCATAAACGGGATCGCCTAACAGGGCGTGACGCAGATAAGCGAAATGCACACGAATCTGGTGGGTACGACCGGTCTCCAGGTTAACCCGAACATGAGTGTGCCCCCTGAATCGGCCAATCACCCGGTAATGCGTGACCGCAGCCCGGCCTCCGGGTCTAACGGCCATCTTGCGCCGGTCACCGGGGTGGCGGTCGAGGGGCTGATCCACGGTCCCACCCGCGGTGAGTACACCCTGACATATCGCCTGATATTCGCGGGCAATCTCCCGACGCGCCAGCATATCGCTGAACTGTAGCTGGATCTCGGCATCGCGAGCTACCAGCAGAAGACCGCTGGTATCCTTGTCCAGACGGTGAACGATCCCGGCGCGTGGCAACGCCGCCAACCGCGAGTCGAAATTCAACAGCGCGTTGACCAACGTACCATCCGCATTGCCGGCACCCGGATGCACGACCAGCCCGACCGGTTTGTTGACCACCAGGAAATCCTCACCCTGATCCACAATCTCCAGTGGAATATCCTGTGGCTGGTCAATAATCCTGGGCGCCAGAGACTCGCGAATCAAAACCTGTTCCCCGCCCATCAACTTCTGCCTGGGACGGGTGGTTCTGCCGTCCACAAGTACATCGCCGCTCTCTATCCATTGCTTGATGCGGCTGCGCGAGAATTGCGGAAACATTCGGGCCAGAACCTGGTCCAAACGAAAACCAGCCTGATCCAATGGTATTGACAAATTGTGCTCGCGGCTTTCCGTCACTGATTCCTGACCTACATGGCTGAACCCCGCGCAGTTTACGGTATACTCCGTGCCCCCGCTAAACCCACAGGAAAAAAACGTGCCTGATCTGAACATAGAAAGCTCTGATCTTTTCATGAACTCGCATCTTGCATCCATGAACAGATCAATGCTTCCAATAACTCGCTGGATGGTCGCCCTGATGATGGCCGCCATGCTGACCGGCTGCGGCGGTGGCCCGAAAGAGGTCGACCCCGACCTGGGTGCGGCAAAATTGTACGAAAAGGCGAGACAGAGCATGGCTACCGGAAATTACGGTAATGCGATCGCACGATATGAACGACTGGAAGGTCGTTTTCCTTTCTCAAACTACACCAAGCAAGCCCAACTCGATATCATTTTTTGCTATTACCAGAACAACGAACCCGACGCGGCAATCGATGCGGCGGACCAGTTCATCCTTGAAAATCCGACCCACCCGCGTGTCGATTACGCCAACTACATCAAGGGCATGATTTTTTTCCCGAAGAAGCGGAACAAGCTAAGCAAGTTATTCAAGGTCGACCCGACCGAACGGCCACCGTACGAAGCGCGCACATCTTTTAATAACTTTCACTACCTGGTCACAAATTTTCCGGATAGTCCGTACTCGGCCAACGCCCGGCAAAGAATGATTTATTTACAGAATTTTCTGGCCAAATACGAGATTCACGTCGCCAGATACTACATGGATCGCGGTGCCTATGTTGCGGCGCTAAGACGCGCCGAGAAGGTGTTGATTCAGTTTCAGGGTACGCCATCGGTAGAGAATGCGCTTGCGGTGATGATTGACGCTTACCAAAAGCTCAACTTTCCCGATATGGCGAGACAAACCGAGGAGGTTTTGCGACTGAATTCCGGCAAGCTCGCAAACGCCCGGCTAAGCACCGCCAGCGCGGACTAAAACGCTTTGTATCCCGAAGTGATCGGATAACGCCAGTCGCGGCCGAAGGCGCGACTGCTGATACGAACGCCCGGCGGGGCCTGGCGCCTCTTGTATTCGTTACGCTGGACCATCGCCAACACCTTGCCAACCGTTTCTCGCTCGAAACCAAGCTCGCAAATCTCATCCACCGACAGGTTCTTCTCAACCAAAGCCTCGAGTATCGGGTCAAGAATTTCATAACGCGGCAGACTGTCGCTGTCTTTTTGATCTGCGCGTAATTCCGCTGTAGGTTCACGAGTCATGACCCGATCCGGAATGACCTGACCGAGGGAATTTCTATACTTGGCCATCTTATAGACCAGCGTCTTTGAGCAATCCTTGATCGGTGCGAATCCGCCGGCCATATCGCCATACAAGGTGGCGTAACCGACCGCCATCTCACTTTTGTTGCCGGTGGTCAGGAGCATTTTTCCGGTTTTGTTGGAAATCGCCATCAGAATAAGGCCCCGGCTTCGCGCCTGAATGTTTTCTTCCGTCGCATCTGTGGGCGATCCTGCAAACAATGGCGAAAGAGTGTCCAGAACACTGCTGAAAATATTCTCTATCGGCAAGACGTCATACTGGACTCCCATCGTGCGCGCCTGTTCTGCAGCATCCTCGATACTGATAGCAGCGGTGAACTGCGATGGCATCATGACCGTTTGCACTCGATCCACACCCAGTGCATCCACCGCAATGGCAAGCGTCAGTGCTGAATCAATGCCACCGGAAAGGCCGATGACAACGCCGGGAAAACCGTGATTGATCACATAGTCGTGTACGCCCAGGACTATGGCTCGATAGGCGCTTTCGACTCCTGCGTAATCCGGGCAGATTTCCGCGGGCAGCACATCAACACCGTCTTTTCCAGCGCTCAATTCGAGCGCAAAGACACCTTCTTCAAACTGGGGCGCCTGGAAAACGGTCTTGCCCGTTGCATCGAGGA
>JAPUHG010000076.1 GCA_027297845.1 Gammaproteobacteria bacterium
GCCTGGTTTA
Source organism: Gammaproteobacteria bacterium (assembly GCA_027297845.1). Lineage (GTDB taxonomy): Bacteria > Pseudomonadota > Gammaproteobacteria > Steroidobacterales > MnTg04 > MnTg04. The sequence continues at coordinate 11 of JAPUHG010000076.1, forward strand.
CCGGTGCCAATGAAACCAGGCAGGTCAAGCTGGCATTTTCGGACAACGGCGGGACGCGATTCTCAGAGCCGGTAACGGTCGCCAGCGGGATGGCGCTGGGGCGCGTGGATGTCAGTTGGGTCGCAGATGGCCTGGCTGTGATCAGTTGGCTCGATGAATTGGACAACGGAGTTGCCGCGCTGAAAATCAGGACGGTGGCAGCTAATGGAACACTCGGTGAGCCACAGGAAATTGCGCTGACCGGCAGTGAGCATTCATCCGGTTTCCCGCATATGCTCCGCGCCGGCGAGGATTTACTGTTCGCATGGACCGAAACCCGCGCGCAAAACCGTGTACTGACCGCACGCGTACCGTTAGCCGGCCTATTGACTGATTAGCGCCGATGAATTCCGCTAGCGGAATTTCCGCAAGGGCGCCGGCGACTGTCTGCATCGTCCGACTCTCGGCGATTGGTGATTGTTGTCACACCTTACCGGTTATCCGGACTATGCAAGACGCGTGGCCGGATACCCGGTTCACCTGGATCATCGGCAGCGCCGAATTCGGCCTGCTCGGCAGCATCCCGGATATTGAATTTCTTGTTCTAGATAAAGCTAAAGGTTTCAATGGCTTGTTGGATCTTCGTCGAAAACTTCGAAATAGAAGCTTCGATCTCCTGTTACACATGCACCCCTCAATGAGAGCGAACATTGCCAGCCTGCAGCTAACGGCAGACCGGCGCCTGGGCTTTGACCGGAACCGGGCAAAAGATTTGCAATGGCTATTTTGCAACGGACGGATTGCAGCGCACAGCCGGCAGCATGTTATGGATTCGTTTTTTGGTTTCGCCGAAAAATTGCAGCTAACGCAGCGATCAATGCGCTGGGACATTCCCATCTCCGATCAGGATATCGAGTTTGCCGATCGGCACATTCCCAGGGACCGTCCGTCCGTCGTGATATCTCCTTGCAGCAGCATGCTGCGTGGTCGTCAACTCAACTATCGCAATTGGTTGCCTGAACGATATGCGGCGGTCGCGGATTACGCGGCCGATCGCTGGCAGGCATCCGTTTTATTAACCGGCGGAAATTCTGCAGCCGAGCAGACTATCGCCAGCGAAATCCTCGGCCACAGCAAGAGTGCGCCGGTCAACCTGGTCGGCAAAACCAGTCTTCGCCAGCTGCTGGCGCTCCTGAGCAAGGCGAGCGTACTGATGTGTCCGGATTCAGGACCCGGACACATGGCAACGGCGGTCGCGACGCCGGTTATTGGCCTGTTTGCATCGACCAATCCGGATCGTGCGGGGCCCTATCTAAGCAGGGAATGGCTGGTCAACGAATACCCCAACGCATTGCTAGCAGAATGCGGGTGTTCGGTAACAGACGCCAAATGGGGTCAAAGAATTCACTCCGCAAAGGCAATGGAACGGATCCAGGTAAGCCAGGTAACCGCGACCCTGGATCGACTTTTGTCAGCTACCGCGGCGACTCCGCCTGTTTAGACCAATGAGCTGGGCAATCAAGTCCGGTGATCAGGCAGACCCACAAATGTACCGCCGTTTTGCTCACACATCAGGCGCATCAGCGTGGCAAACCTGATCCCAGTGGTTTGCAGGTTTTTCGGTCTGATGAATTGCACCGGGAAACCGACCGCGTTGATCCGAACCAGTCTTTTCCCATCGCGGCCTTTCCGATTGATCTGGCTGACGGTGCGCAGCACCGCGTCGATGGAACGACCGGTAAACTCGTCGCCAAACACATACAGGCTGATTTTTTTGTCGGGAGAATAGAAGGTCGAGATTGCCTTGGTAATGCCTTCAACGGGACTGGAATTGCTAAATGCATTCCATGTGCGTAACCGCTCAAGGATCGCGCGGCGACGGCCCGGCGTGTCGGGAATCCATTTGCCGGTGTAGCGGCTGAACATGAACTGTCCCATATCGTTCATCACCTGTATGCCCTTGACATGCGGATAAATTTCCAGCGTTTCGCGAAACTTCTCCAGCATCAGTGGCCAGGCATAGTTATACATACTGCCCGATGTATCGATAATGAAAATGATGTACTCACTATCGACCGGAATCCCGCCAATTATGTTGTTGTCTTTTATTTCTCTTCGTTGAGCAAGCAGACGACGCATCTCTGCGCTCAAAGACTGTCGTGCATCGGCGAGTTTGCCCTGAATAATGTTGCTTAGTTCGGATTCCTGGCGGGATGCGGCGAACTGTCCCTGGATTCTTGAAAGCTCCGCCTGCAGCCGTGCAAGCCGTTGCCGGGCAATCGACAACTTGTCCTCGCTGGAAATCATCTCGCGATTGAGGATGCTGGTTTCACCACGAATATCGTAGAGCTGGCGTTCTTTTTCCTCGATTACGCCTTCGAGTTCCACCGCTATTTCTTCAATGATAATAGGCTCGAAAACCTTGGTCAGAATCAGCATCAGGATAACCGCACCGAACCCACAGGCTATGACATCGAGAAATGCCAGGCTGGCTCCTTCTATGTTTCGACGACTACGCATACAAACGCTCCTATGGCCAGTCTCGCGAAGGACTCAGAAATGACCCCCTGGTCGCCTGCGCCAGTTGCCAGAATTCGGAAGCGGCAGCCGGAACGCCTTCCATTGGAAACAACACGATGTTGATCGGTATATTTCCCGGCAAGATACGCAACGCACGGCGGAATAATCGCTCCCGCTGCCTGCCTGTAATCACGCCTTTCTCGCGGATAGTTTCACCCTGGGTCGGCAAACCATCGACCAGCAAGAACACGTTATCCGGGCGTGGGCTCAATGTAGAAATCACCTGAAACGCCGCATGCAGGCTAGTGCCTTTTTCGGGCACCACATGACGCAGACGTTCCACCGCACGGCTAAGATCACTGCCATCGCCCGCGGCCAGCCATCGCCCGCGACTCCCTTCGATCAACGGTGTCGCGGTCGTATTGAAGGTATAGATCTGAAACTGGCTGCCCGGCGGGATCTGTGCAGTCAGCCAGTCAACCGTCTTAACCGCTCGCTGCCATTTTCTTGCAGCCAGCTTTTGCTCCGGGCGCATGTTTCTTCGCCGGATAACATTGACAATAGTCTCATCAAGCATGCTCGCCGATGCATC
>JAPUHG010000077.1 GCA_027297845.1 Gammaproteobacteria bacterium
CTACGATGAATCCATTACCACCCCAACCGAAGAGTCTGTCCGTCGGGCGATGGCCATCCAGCTCATTATTAATAAGGAGCTGGGGTTGAACAAGAATGAGAATCCCTTGCAGGGCTCTTTCGCGATCAATGAGCTCACCGACCTGGTGGAAGAAGCGGTCTACCAGGAATTCGAGCGTATCTCGGAGCGCGGCGGCGTGTTGGGCGCAATGGAGAGCATGTACCAGCGCGGGAAAATACAGGACGAAAGCCTGTATTACGAGTCATTGAAGCACGATGGCAGTCTTCCGTTGATCGGCGTAAACACCTTCCTGGGGCCTGACAAAAAACCGCGGGAACACTCGGGAGACCAGTTGATCAGATCTACCGAGGAAGAAAAACAGGCGCAGGTGAGGAATACGGTCGAATTTCTCGAGCGGAATACGGACAGCCTCGCGGATGCGCTGGATCAGTTACAAACCGTGGCAGCCAGCGGCGGGAACGTTTTTGGCAGTCTGATGGAAACGGTAAAAATAAGCTCGCTCGGCCGGATCAGTAATGCCCTTTACCAGGTCGGCGGCCAGTATCGGCGCAGTATGTAGGAGGTCTGCAGCCGGCAATGGTTGCCTGAGGCCGGGGTTGACGAAAAACCTGCAGTAGCTGGAGACTTCGCGGTCACCGGTAATCGTCGCCAACGCTGCTTTTGTTTCAGGGGGGATTCTGATAAATTCCGCCTCTTGCGGAGCGAACTCTACCGCCCTTTAATAGCTAGAAAAACAGAAGGTATTCACATGTCGAAAACCACGATCGCGCGCCACCGGGTCCGCGGCACCTGTGTATTGCTCGCCATGCTTGTGCTGGTCACAGGCTCGCTGGGCGCGCAGGAAGCCACTCTTAGCCGGGCCATGCAGGTTCAGCGCCAGTCCGACCAGTCCGCCGTCAAGACCCAGACCCGTATCGGGCAGCTGGATGATCAGACCACTGAAGCCAGGGGCGATTACCGGGTAACGATTCAGGAACTGGATGGCATACAAATATACAACGCGCACATGCAAAAACTGGTCAATAGCCAGCAAGCCGAAATCAACCGGATCACCACGGAACTGGAAAACATCGTCGTGGTTGAGCAAGGCATTATTCCGCTGATGGGCAACATGATCGAGACGCTGGACCAGTTTGTCGATCTGGACATGCCGTTCAACCTGGAAGAGCGCCAGAATCGCATCAGTATGCTGCGCACCAATATGGATAGCTCGGAATTGACGATTTCCGAGAAATTCCGTCAGATCATGAGTGCCTACCAGATTGAGACGTCTTTCGGTAAGGACACGGAGGCCACCGTTGGCATCCTGGATATCGGTGGTGAAGAACGCGAGGTCAATTTCCTTCGGGTTGGCAGAATCCTGCTCGCTTATCAGACACCGGATCGGCAGGAAACCGGTTTCTGGAACAAGAATACGCGCCAGTGGGAAGGGCTGGGGGATGAGTATCGCAAGCCCATTTCCGAGGGCCTGCGTATTGCCAACAAGCAAGCCGCTCCCGATCTGCTCAAGTTGCCCGTGCCGGCACCGGAGAACGCACAATGACAAGAATTAAGAAAGTATCAGTTTTTCTGGCCGCAGGCTTGTTGACTGGGGTTTCAGCGCTGGCCCAGGAGAAGGCCACATCGCTGGATGAGCTGTTGCGGGCCTCGCAACAGGAAGCTCGCTCGGTGAGCCAGGAGAATCGGGAGCGCCTGCGTCGATTTGAATCGGAACGCAATAATCAGCGTGCCTTGTTGCGACAGGCGAAAGCCGATCGTGATGCTGCGCAGCGGCAGGCAGACCGATTGAAGGCTTTGTTTGACAATAATGAGCGCAAGCTCGAGGATCTGCAGGACACATTCCGCATTCAAAGCGGCAACATGGGTGAAATGTTTGGTGTGGTCCGCCAGGTTGCCGGTGACGTCAAGGGTATGATCGATGCATCGATGGTGTCCGCGCAATATCCGGGTCGCGGGGAGCTTGCCTCTCGTCTCGCACAAATCAAGGGCCTGCCATCCATAGACGAGCTAAACGACCTGCGGGTCTTGATGCTCAATGAGATGGTTGAATCCGCCAAGGTGGTCCGGTTTCCGACCCGGATCGCCAACGCGGATGGAACCTTTGCCGATGCCGATGTCGTCAGAGTCGGTGTCTTCAACCTGATCACAGGCGATGAGTTTCTGACTTATGAGCAGGACACCAAGAGCATCAAGGTGTTGCCGCGGCAACCGAAAGGTCGCTACCGGAATATGGCGGAAGATTTGTATGAGGCATCGTCGGGGAATGTCGCGATGGCGGTCGACCCCAGCTTTGGTTCGCTGCTGAAGCTGCTGATCAATGCGCCGACTTTCCGCGAACGCATCGACCAGGGCGGGACGGTCGGCTATGTCATCATTGCCCTTGGTCTGTTTGGTTTCCTGGTTTCTCTCGAGCGCTGGTTATTCCTCTCGGGGGCGAGTACGAAAGTGCGCCGGCAGCTGAAGAGCGATGCGCCGGACGATAACAATGCGCTGGGCCGCATCCTCGCCGTCTATCACCAGAACAAGGAGATCGACACCGAGACGCTGGAGCTCAAGCTCGACGAGGCCATTCTCAAGGAGACCCCGAGATTCGAGAAACGCCAGGGCACCATCAAGGTGCTGGCCGCAGTTGCTCCGTTGATGGGTCTACTGGGAACGGTCGTCGGTATGATCGAAACTTTTCAGATGATCACCCTGTTCGGCACCGGCGATCCGAAGCTGATGGCGGGCGGCATTTCGCAAGCACTGATGACGACGGTAATGGGTCTGGTCGTCGCCATACCGCTGGTGCTGCTGTATAGCCTGATTGCCGCCAAGAGCCGTGGGCTGGTCGAGATACTGGAGGAACAGAGCGCCGGCATGATCGCGCGTCACTCAGAGCAAGAGACTTATAGATGAGTTTCTTGCTCGAGCCATTCTACGTGATCCGCGACTTCTTCGAAGCCGGGGGCGATGTGCTCTATGGCATCCTGGTGGTCACGATCCTGATGTGGACGTTTATCATCGAACGGCTCTGGTATTTCTATGGCGAGATGCCAAAAAGAGTCCAGCTGGTCAGGGAGGAATGGGACAATCGTGAAGACACCACCTCGTGGTATGCACGGCGTATTCGCGACATGTTGTTGTCCGACATTTCGCTTGAGGCGAAGCAATACCTTTTGCTGATCAAGACCCTGATGGCGGTGTTGCCATTGTTGGGCCTGCTGGGGACGGTGACCGGTATGGTCCAGGTATTCGACGTGATGGCGATTACCGGTACCAGCAACGCGCGGCTGATGGCGGGTGGCGTGTCGGCGGCGACCATTCCGACGATGTCAGGCCTGGTTGCTGCGTTGTCCGGAGTTTACGTGGTGACTTTCCTCGAGAACAAGGCGAATGCCGAAATCGAGCAGGCCGAGGATTTGTTGCTCCATCACTAGGGGCTCCATCACCAGGGGGTTATACCATTAGGGTTAGGACATGCGACGTAAAATAAGCCACCGCGAAGAAGAAGCCGAGATCAACATCACGCCGATGCTGGATGTGGTGTTTATCATGCTGATCTTTTTCATCGTGACGACTTCGTTTGTCTCGGAAATAGGCGTTGATTTGAACCGGCCATCGAATCAGCCGGAAAAAGAACAGAAGATTTCCGAGGTTATCGCGATCAGGATCGAAAAGACCGGCAAAATTATGATCCAGGGCCGGACCATCGATATCCGTGCGGTACGCGCCAATATTGAAAGTGCCCTGGCTGCCAAGGCCGATGCGCCGGTGGTGATCGTGGCGGACCGGGAATCGGATGCCGGTCTGCTGGTCCGGGTGATCGACCAGGCGAGGGTTGCCGGCGCCGAGACTGTCTCGCTGGCGGCAGCGGCGCGCTGAACGCCACTGGTGGCGGGCTGGCGTTGAAAATCAGGCTAATCTCAGGGAACTGGATACGACCATAAGGACTCAAACCTAAGAACATGGCAAGACGACACGCAACCCAGGAAGAAGAGACCGAGATCAACATCACGCCGATGCTCGATGTGGTGTTTATCATGTTGATTTTCTTCATCGTGACGACCTCGTTTATCAAGGAAACGGGGATCGACCCCAATCGTCCGGAGGCCCAGACGGCGATACCCAATGAGCGTGGCAATATCCTGATTGCGATTTCCGAGTTCGACCAGGTCTGGATGAACAAAGGGCAAGTCGAGCTGGCGCAAATCAGGGCCATGGTCGAATCCGCGGTTTCCGAAATACCGGAAAGCAGCGTTATCATCATTTCCGACGAAAAAGCCTCGACCGGTGTGTTGATCGACCTGATGGATCAGGTTCGGCTTGGCGGCGTCGCCAATATCATGGTTGCCGCCGACAAAGTGGGGAACTGAGATGCGTTACCTCATGTCTTTAGGTGCTGGTACAGTCATGGCACTGTTGCTGTTCCTGCTGATGAGCACGTTGATTTCGGGTGGCAAAGGGTTTGAAAAAGACGAAAGTAGCGGCAAGGTCATCGATTTTATTCGGATTCGGCAGGAAGACATTACCAATATTAAACAGCGGCAGAAACCGAAAGAGCCCGAGCCGCCGAAAAAACCACCACCGCCACCCAGGATAAAGGTATCGAGGCAGGACAAGCCGCCGCCGACTCCGATGCGCATGGAAACCCCGAATGTGGATATTTCCCTTGGTGCCGGTGGTGGGCCGTATCTCGGTGCGTGGAATCCGGGGGATGTCGGCTCGGATGGCGACGTCATTCCCATCGTCAGGATCAATCCGCAGTATCCGCGCGACGCTCTGATGGAGGGCACCGAGGGCTTTGTAGAGATCGAGTTTACGATTATGGAGGATGGTACGGTTGCCAATGCCAGCGTGATCAAATCGCAACCGAGGCGAATTTTCAACCGCGCGGCCCTGCGCGCCATTTATCGCTGGAAATTCAAGCCACGCATTATCGATGGTGTGGCGGTCCAGCGGCGTGCCAGACAGACTATCGAGTTCAATATGGAGCCGTTGGAGTGAAGGGTAAAGCAGCGATTTACCGGTGGCTGCCAGCTGCGGTCGCAGCGTACCTGATGCTGAACAGCACGCTGGTGCTGGCCCAGCAATATTCCTGTCCGACCGACGAGCGCAAACCCCGGCAGACGGCGATGGATGAGCGCACCTATCGACGCTTGAGCGTGGTTCACGAACTGCTTGGCAACAGTGCACTACCCGAAGCGATGCAAAAGCTGAAAGTGCTGGCAGCCAAGGGTGGCTTTACTCCCTACGAGGAGGCGCAGATCGAGCAGACCTACGGTTTTATACTCGCCCAGATGGGTGGCGAGGAGAATTACCGCCGGGCTTATCCACATTTTGAAAGAGCGATCGCACTGGACGCGCTGCCGGACTCGGCGCAAAAGGGCATGATGTACTCGTTGGCCAGTCTGTATGCATCGATGGGCCGCTATCAGGACACCATCGACATGATGATGAAATGGCGGTGTCTTGAAAAAGAGCCGCCGGGCAGCGCCCTGGTATTGATTAGTTCATCCTATGCGCAGCTTGAAAAATTACGGGAAGCATTACCGTGGGTACAAGAAGCGATTAGCTCGCAGCCCGAGAAACCGGTGGAAAGCTGGTACCAGCTTGAGCTGGCAATTTTTTACGAGCTTTCCCAATATCAAAATGCAGCCAACGCTTTGCGTATCGTTCTGACCCATTGGCCGGACAAGGCTCGATACTGGGAGATGCTGGCAGGCGCTTACCAGGAACTCCGCCAGGATGGTAATGCGCTCGCTGCGATGATGCTGGCTTACCATAAGGGTTTACTGGTCAAGGAAAGTCGACTGGTAAACCTGGTTCGCATGAACCTGTTTCTCGAGAACCCCTATGCCGGTGGATCGATCCTGGATACCGAAATCAATCGTGGTCGCGTGCAGGCAACCCAAAAAAACCTGGAACTGTTGCTGAATGCGTGGACGGCGGCACGCGAGTTCGACAAGGCGATTTCGGTCATCGACCGGCTTGGTCCAATGAGTGATGACGGCGAATTTTATTATCAGAAAGCACAGTTGTTCATGGAAAAAGCCGATTGGCGCGAAGTTGTAACCGCCGCCGATATGGCAGTAGAAAAAGGCGGTCTGAAAAACGTCTGCTCGGCCTTCCTGATGAAGGGCGTAGCCAACGCGGAACTGGACCATTATGCAGCCGCCGATGCAGCGCTCGATCGGGCCGGTAGATCAAGTTGCAAGCGCAACACCCGGCAACAGGCGACTGGTTGGAAATCCTATGTCGCGGATCGTCGCGACGCCGCGAGAGCCAGAAGCGGCCAAACCTCAGCGCCATAGCAGCCTGTCGATCTTAGGGAGCTGGCTCTTTTTGGCGTTCGACCAGTGGTTCACCGAGGCTGGCTTGCATGGCGAGACGGGCCGATTCTCTTAGCTGGCGTTGACCACCGGCGCCGGGTTTGGGTGGGGTCAGAGCTGGCAATACCTCGATTTCGATTCTTCCCCAGCGCGGTAAAATCTCTCTTGCCGGCAATATCCAGCGCGACCCACGAATGATCACCGGGACAAGCGGCAGACCTCCTCTTACCGCCGCCGCAAACGCACCATTGTGAAAAGGCAGCAACCCTGGTTCCGACTGGAATGTGCCTTCGGGGAAAAAAACCATCGAGGAACCGGATGAGGCCTTTTGGAGCAACCGACGGCTATCCCTCGCCTTGCCACCGCTGATGTGGCGTTCGACGAACTCCGAGCCGATACTCCTCAGCAGATAATGGACAAATGGAACCTGGGTAACTTCGCGTTTGATCACAAACGCGAAGTCAGGTGGCAGGACAGCGGTCAAAATTACGCCGTCGAGATAACTGGAATGGTTGGCCACGATGACGCACGAATTGCCGGGCAGGTTTTTCAGGCCGCGAACAGTTGGTCGCATGGCGCAAAGCGCAAACACCAGTCCGCTGAGCGTTCGAGCCATGGTCCTGCGCCAGGCTAGCCTGGGCAGGATCAGCAGGAATGGAAAAAGCGATACTGCCAGAACGGAGAAAACCAGCAACATATACAGACCGAAGACCGCGTGGAATAAATGGCGAATCAGTTTTTTCATAGTCGCGGAAGCCTACGTGTTTAGCGGGAAAAAAGTCCAGCGAACAAAAATGTGAACTGCGTCACTTTATGTTAATTGATTGGCCGATTTGTGAACCGGGTCACGGCCCCTGCAGAGCCCGAAACCACATACTGGCTCACGCGGACGGGCAGCAAGGACGCAGCCCGTTTCGCACTTTCAACCCGGGGCAAAAACCGGGTAATCAACCGGGCGCCAAATGGTGGCGAGCCGGTTTGCGCATGGAGCGCAGTTGCGAGGCAGGGAGCAAGTGAGTAATGTCGACTTTGTCACTCAAGGCTGAAAATAAGCATGAAATCTATGCCGGGCAAGAAGTGCCGGAGAAAACCATAGACAGATTTCTCGATGCCATATGGATGGAGCGTGGATTGTCCGCCAATACCCTGGCGGCCTACCGGGCTGACATCCTCTGTTTGAGTCGCTGGCTTGAGGAGCAGAACGTGATCCTGTCTGCAACCAAGCGTAGCGATCTGCTGGCGTTTTTAGCCTGGCGCGCCGAAAGCGGCGCCAGACCCAGATCGACGGCCCGGCAGTTATCCAGTTTTCGCCGTTTCTTCCGTTACCTGGTCCGTGAGGGCGAAATCGACGAAGATCCGACCGCCAGGATTGCCATGCCAAAAGTTGGCCGCGCCTTACCTCAGTCCATGACCGAGGAAGAGGTAGAAGCGCTTCTTAGTGCCCCCGATGTTACCGATCCACTGGG